>JAIRKW010000126.1 GCA_031259875.1 Campylobacteraceae bacterium | reverse complement strand
ACAATCTCTACAGCCGGACTTTCGCGCAAATCATCAATATCAGGTTTAAAAGCAAGTCCGAAGCAGGCTACTGTTATATTATTTTTATTTTTTTGTGGATTTTCTTTTAAAAATCTTGATATAGCTTCATCGACCTTATCCACTACCCATTCAGGTTTATGACTATTCACTTCTCTTGCTGTGCGTATCAGCTTTGCCTCTTTTGGAGTTTTACTGACTATAAACCATGGGTCAACTGCTATGCAGTGTCCGCCTACTCCGCATCCTGGCTGTAAGATATTTACTCTTGGATGGCGGTTTGCCAAAGATATAAGCTCCCAGACATTTATGCCAAGCTTATCACATATTATGGATAACTCATTGGCAAATGCGATATTTACATCTCTAAAACTGTTTTCTGTAAGCTTGCACATCTCTGCTGTTTTGGCATCTGTAATGATACACTCGCCTTTTACAAAACTCTTATAGAGCTTCACAGCGGCATTTGAACATTTTGGCGTCATACCGCCTATAATTCTGTCATTTTCTACAAGCTCTTTTAGTATGCGTCCGGGCAAAACCCTCTCAGGGCAGTGTGCAACTCTAATATCAGAATCCTCGCCGTGAGTCTGCGGAAAAGTAAGGTCTGAACGCTTTGATGAGAGCCGCTCTGCCATCTGTTCAGTCGCCCCGACAGGAGATGTAGACTCTAAAATCACCAAATCGCCTTTTTTAAGCACAGGCGCGATAGCTTCTGCAGCAGACTCTATATATGAGAGGTCTGGTTCATGCTTATCTTTAAATGGAGTAGGCACAGCTATGATAAAAGCGTCGGCAGTTTTGGGTTTTGTAACTGCCTTTAGATATCCGCTTGCAACAACATTGCTGACAAGTTTGTCAAGTTCGGGTTCTACGATATGTATTTTGCCCTGATTGATAGTATCAACCGCATACTGATTTACATCAACGCCTATAACTTTTATGCCCCCAGCTGCAAACATAGCAGCAGTTGGCAAACCTATATATCCCAAACCTATCACAGATACCGTTTTGTTTGACATCAATAAACACTCGCTTTAATTAATTGTTTTTCTTGCATAAATTGTAAAATCCGCTCGCAGGCTTTGCCGTCTCCGTATGGATTGAGAGCTTTTGCCATTTCGCTATAGCAGGCTTGATTTGTAAGCAGTTTAGTTGCTTCACCTATGATGATATCTGTATTTGTTCCGACCAATCTCACTGTTCCAGCTTCCAATGCTTCAGTCCTTTCTGTCGTATTTCTCATTACAAGTACGGGTTTTCCAAGAGACGGAGCCTCCTCTTGTATGCCGCCAGAATCCGTCAAAACAATATATGAACGCATCATCAAGTAGACAAACGGCACATAATCTTGAGGCTCTATGAGATGGACATTGCCTAAACTGCTTAAATACCGCTTAACAGGCTCTTGGACGTTTGGATTTAAGTGTACCGGATATACAAAATCAACATTTGCAAAATTTTTCGCAAGTGTTTTGACGGCAAGACAAATATTCTCAAAACCATGACCGAAATTTTCACGGCGATGACCAGTAATCAATACCATTTTTGACCCAAAACGCAAAAAATCAAATCTGTTTTCTAATGATTTTTGAAGCTTTGGAGTTTTTTCTATCTTATCCTTGACAAGCAAAAGAGAGTCTATGACAGTATTTCCTGTTACAAATATAAAATCACGAGAAACCTTTTCGCTCAACAGATTTTCTCTTGCATGATGTGTGGGCACGAAGTGGTATTTTGTCAAAACAGTAGTCAATTTTCTGTTCGCCTCCTCAGGATACGGAGAGTACAAATCCCACGTGCGAAGTCCCGCTTCAACATGTGCAATGTCTATTTTCTGATAAAAAGCAGCCAAGCTCACGGCGAATGTTGTAGCCGTATCGCCATGCACAAAAACGATATCCGGTCTGTACTCATTCAAAACATGTGTAATCTTTGCTAAAATTGATGATGTTATATCAGATAAACTCTGATGTGCTCTCATGACGTCCAAATCATAATCTGGATGTATATCGAATGTATTTAAAACCTGATCCAGCATGCCTCTGTGTTGAGCTGAAACACAAACTCTATGTTCAATACCATACTCTTTCATACTCATAACTAACGGCGCCATTTTTATGGCTTCTGGTCTCGTTCCAAATACAATGAGTGTTTTCAAAAAAAATCTTTGTTTATTAAATTAAAATTAAGAAGCAATTATATATATATATATATATAAAAGCTTGCTTAAAATTTCCTTATTTTTATTACGACATTATAATAATTTATACATAGATATGAATATTTTTCAATTTACTATCACCACTTGATGAAAATACTGAAAATTATATTTTTAAAAAGACAGAACAACAATGCAATAATAAATATTAAATTTTATGTCGGGCAAGCTGATAAAAATATTCTCTGTTTTAAATAAACATTTTATAAGTATCTGCAATGACAAAAAGCAGGTTTATACTATAAATCTTCACTATCATCTTTTTATATATAAAACAGTATTTTTTATGTATAATTTTGCTTTTTAAATGCCAATGTGGCTCAGTTGGTAGAGCAGCGCATTCGTAACGCGCAGGTCAGGGGTTCGAGTCCCCTCATTGGCTCCATTCAAGTTTCCCCAAAGAGGCGTTAATGCTTAAAGACTTGTACGTCGGCGTTCAAAATGAAATGCTAAACAACCTTAACATAAGCAAAATAATCAATCATAACGTCGAAAAAGGAAACGCGTCCGAAAATAATTGGATTGAATGGTTTAATACATATCTGCCTAAACGCTACCATACAGACAAAGCATTCGTTATTGATTCAAATGATAAAGTCAGCGAACAGATTGACATTGTTATTTA
>JAIRKW010000008.1 GCA_031259875.1 Campylobacteraceae bacterium | reverse complement strand
TAACATTTTTTAGGTCTTTTTTTATGGATTCTCGCTTTCTTCCTCGATTACGCTTCTTTCAGAAGCCGTCATTCTGCGCAGAAATTATATGCTGAATAGAAAATGTAATAAAACTATACCCGCAATAACTGCATAAATGCAAACAATTTCTTGAAAACTCACCGGTTATTCCAATAACCATAATCGTTAAAGTTGACTAACTTCCATTCTGCACGGCAATCATCAAGATTTTTAATCAAATCAGCTTATCTTTTATGTTTTCACTTTTGTCACTGCGATAAGCGATACTGCCTGCACTAAATTGCTTTTAGATATAAAAGCTTCAAAGAGGTGCGATATAACCGCTTTGCACCTGTGTTTTGCCAATAATCTACAATGATGCAGATATTACCATATATGGTGAGCAGATTCGCTTATGCTTTTTACAACTCCGTTCGTGTTCGCTTGCGACAACTAAATCTGCCGCCATACTTTTCAAAAACAGCATTTATCTCCAAAACAAATAAAATGCAAAGTGATACAGCCAAGTGTCCGTATAACGATTTCAGCTTTAATCTAACACGCGTTTTACTATCTCTTCATCTCTAAGCCATGCAAATTTTATATCTAAAAACCCCACATGGCGACCAAGCAGATGTTTGTCAGGAATATAATTTCTTATTGAAATATTCGAAATATTGATAGTTAAAATATGCATGGGCGCAGACACTACTTCACTGCTGCGCTTATTCTTTTTATTTCTAAGCCGTGTAAATTCGTTTATTTTATATCCAGTGCCAATAAGAAGGCGGCGGCTAAAAACAGTTTTCTGCCGAAATTTTGGAACACTAAAAACCAAAATGCGCAAGTATGCAGACTAAACACGGATATTTTTCGTTTACTCCACCGTCACACTCTTTGCCAAATTTCTCGGCATATCAACGTCATTTCCAAGTCTTACGGCGATTTCAAGCGCCAGCAACTGTAAGATTATCATCATCTCAAAAAACTCATTCATTACATGCGTTGAGTGCTGTGTTTTTATAAAATCATCGGCAAGTTCAAAACGCTCGGGACTTATGACAAGTATCGTGGCGTCGCGTGCACTAAGCTCTTCTATATTGTTTTTTGTCTTATCGTAAAGCATGGTCTTTGGAAGCAGTGCAACCGTAAAAAGCTTGCTGTCTACAAGAGCAATGGGACCGTGCTTCATCTCGCCTGCGGGATAACCCTCGGCATGAAGATAGCTTATCTCTTTTAGCTTCAAAGCCCCTTCAAGCGCCAATGGGTAAAATATATCGCGTCCGATAAAGAAAAAGCCGTGCCCATGCAAATATCTCTTTGAGAGTCTTTTTATCTTTTCATGGGTTGCATTGTCCACGATTAAAGAAGACGGTATCTTTAAAAGCGTATCTATTTCAGACTCTAACCTCTCTTTGCTTACGCTTTTTTGTTTTTGGGCTATAAATATGGCTAAAAGCCAAAGCGTAGCAACTTGTGTCGCAAACGCTTTTGTGCTGGCAACGCCTTTTTCTATGCCGGCACGCGTCAAAATTGTACTATCTGCAAGGCGCACGATAGAGGAGTTGTCTACATTGCAGATAGCAAGCGTTTTAAGTCCCGCATTTTTGGCTATCTTTAATGCTTCCAATGTATCTGCTGTTTCGCCGCTTTGACTGATGACCACAAAAAGAGTATCTTTTGTCAAAAGCGGTTCTTTATAGCGAAATTCGCTCGCTATGATAATGTCAGTCCTTATCTTGGCAAACCTCTCAAAAAGATAACCCGCCGCAAGCCCAGCATGAAAGCTTGTGCCGCACGCACAAATTTTTACGGCGCTTATCCCTTCAAAGAGATGTTCGTCTAACTCTTCAAGAACTATCTCATTATTTTTTATGCGCCCCATTAATGTTTCGCCAAGTACGCGGGACTGCTCGTAAATCTCTTTTTCCATGAAAAATCTAAACCCCTCTTTTTGGGCGTATGATTTATCCTGCGGCAAATCTTTGAAGACAGGCAAAACCTTTTTTCTGTCTGCATAAAGAAGTATCTCATTTTTATTTAAAACGCCGTATTGTCCGTCTTCAAGATAGCAAACCTCTTTAGCATGCCCTATCAAAGGAGCGTCCGAGGAGCCGAAAAATATCTCGCCCTCATCATTTTTGCCGACGATAAGAGGCGCGGCATTTTTAGCGAAAAATATGGAATCAGGCGCAGTTGTAGTTATCAACAAAATAGCGTAAGCGCCTTTTAGTGAAAGTATGGTCTTTTCAAATGCCTCAAATGCATTTTTTGAATTTTTCAAGTTATACTCAAACAGATACACAGCCACTTCCGTATCTGTTTGACTTAAAAATGTAATCCCCTCTTTTATAAGAGCCTCTTTTATCTCGCGGTAATTTTCTATAATGCCGTTATGTACGATGTATGAGTGTTCGCCGAAGTGTGGGTGAGCGTTTATCTCTGTAGGTTTGCCATGAGTTGCCCATCTTGTGTGGCCTATAGCTGCTCCTTCATTATGTGAAGTAAAATCTTTCGTCTTTTTTTCTAAATTTCCAAGTTTTCCAATAGCTTTGAAAGCGTCTATCCTGCCGTCTTTCATTACGGCGATTCCAGCTGAATCGTAACCTCTGTACTCAAGCTCTTTAAGAGCGCTTAAAATCAGCTCTTTTTTCTCTTTTTTTCCGATATATCCGACTATTCCGCACATGACTTTCCCTAATTTTTTAGTACAACAACTCTATAACTTTTTTTGCATTATCGCATACTTTGTCATCTTTTTCTATTAAAAACAGATTTCTGGCGCGCTGTTTTATCGTCTGTATCTTAGCGCTTGCTATATCTATTCCGTATTCATCAAACAAGGAGATTATATACGCCATGAGTCCTTGCTGGTCTTTGGCATTCAATGTGATTTTAGCCAAACTTTTTGAGTGGGCACAGTCAAGTTTTATCTCGCCTTTTAGTATTACAGGTTTTTTTATCCGTGCTTTTTTACCCTCCAAAAACGACTCTTTTATCAACGACTCTATATAAGGTATTTCGCACTCATCGGCTCTTTTGTTAAACTCTATCTTGAAAAACTTCACATTATCAAAGAGTTTAAATATATCCATCTGCACCAAATCAAACACAACAAGTTTTCCCAGCAAAAAGCCTACATTGAAGTTGATATTTTTTACTACATGTATACAAAGATGGTTGTCGTTTTCTATGTTGTACGAAAACTCTTTTGTATCCTGCGCCCATTTTGCCAATTTCACTATAGTTTGCGCAGAGTATTTGAAAAAGAGCAAATTTGACGAACTTGAGAGTATTTTTCTTTTCAAAGCAGGAGACAATACGGCAAACTCATAGGTTTTTTGCAAAATCTCCTCTTTTTTAAGCCTTCTTGCCGTCTCGTCTATAAGCGCATTTTGTCCAAATGAGCTTGCTGAAAGTTCATAAAGCTCTCTTAAAAGATTTGCATTAAATCTTGAATATGCCTTAAAACTCACAGCATTCAAATCGCAGTACGTCAAAACATACAAAAGCTGCAATGCTCTCAATGAACGTAGTTTTGAAACAAAAGAGAGTATAGTTTTTTCATTGTATATATCCTCTCTGTTTGCCGTATTGCTCATGAGCGTGTGATGTCGTATGAGCAGTCTGCCCATATTTATCTGCTCTTCATTGAAGTTTAGTTTGCTGGCATACGCTTTAAATATCTTAGCTCCAAGCCTGCTGTGGTCTGTGTTTTTCCCTTTGCCGACATCATGCAAAAGCACTGTAAGACGCAGCATCATTCTGCCGTTTTCACAGATATCATCATATAAAGCTTTGATAAATGTATCGTCTATATTTTCCAAAAAGTAGAGCGTTTTTAGAGAATGTATATCCACAGGATAGATATGATATCCGTCAAACTGCGGCAGATTAATAGTATGCGCCATAGGCTTTATCAAATGCTCCAAAAGGTTTGATTTATAAAAAGCGTACAGTATCTGATTGAGGTATCTTCTTTCAAAAAACTGCCTGAAAAGCGAGTAAATCTCTTTTGAGTTATGCGGCGGAATGAGCGTCTTTTTAAGCCAGTTTATGACAGAGATATCATACTTCATCTCCACATCATCAAGCTTAAGTATGCTTTTTAGCACCTCTTTTAAAGAGGTATTTCTTTTATGAAAAGACACGTAAAGCGTCTTATTGTATAGATAAAAACCATCGCTTGTACGCAGTTTTTTGAAAATCTGGATATTTTTCTTATCAAAAAAGAGAGGCGCAACCATGCGTTTGATAAAAATCTGTGAAGTTACTTTCAGTATCCACAAGCTTTGAAGTGTTTTTTGCGTTATCTGAACTTCAGCTCTTTTGGCTTTTGTATCTTTGTAACCCAATCTTTCCGCCACATTTGGAATAAGGTCGAGATTTAAAATATCCTGCTTTTTGCCTGCACTTAGATGAAGAGCGCTCCTGACACGAAATAAAAACTCAAGCGAACTTCTAAACTCCCTAAACTCTTCGTCATTTAAAAATTTTGGCACAAGGTCGTTTAGCCTGCCGATGCCCACCATCACGTGCGCTATCCAAAAAAGAGTGTTTGCGTCTCTAATCCCGCCGACTCCATCTTTGATATTTGGCTCCATATTAAGAGGAAATTTACTGCCTCTTTCTTTGTATGCTTCAAGTTTTTGGCGGACAAACTCTCTTTGCTCATACCTTCTTATGTGTAAAAGCTCCCCTTGTATCTGTGTCCAGAGATATTTAGAACCGCAGATAAATCTTGATTCGAGCATTGCCGTTTTTATGGTATTATCTTCGTTGCTTGCTTTGAAAAGCTCCTCAACTTCGTGCGTTCTGTGGCTGATTTTCATTCCGCTGTCCCATGCAAGATGCAGGAGTGATTTGATAATGGGCTCTATATTGTAACCTTCACATTTTTTATAGACTATCATCAAATCAATATCAGA
>JAIRKW010000097.1 GCA_031259875.1 Campylobacteraceae bacterium | reverse complement strand
CGTTCGCTTGCCCAGCGTTTAGTTACAACTGCACTGCCTATATTAAATCCTATAAGTTTATCCTCGGCCTTCACACCATTGAAATGCCAAAAATCATCCGCTTCTTTAAAATGTGCGTTTGAGGGAAAAATTTCAAGTCCATTGTTTTTGAGGTTTTTTACGCCAAGCTTTGTCAAAACGTCAAGATACATATCCGCAGCATGCAAAGTTCTATCAAGCTTGATATATTTATCCCATCTCCATCTGAAAAGTACATGTGATGTTCCCGTTCTAAAGGCTGTCTTTGTCAATGCACAGATAAAAGAGCATCTCTCGTTTGGGTGCAGATTTATAACTATGTCAAAATTTTGAGAGCTTAAACTCTTCGCACATTTTATAAGAGCTGATATTTTATTGTCATGCCCTTTTTTATCTATTGTCATTATTTGATTTAAGTTGGGATTAAACAATACCACATCTTTTAGTTTATCATCTGCAAGCATTGTTATATGGGCATTTGGAGCAGCTTTTCTTAGAGCACTGATAAAAGGCGTTACCAATATCAAATCGCCAAGATGCATTAAAAACGTCACTAAAATTTTTTTATTGTCAAGCTCAACCATTAATCTTCTCTTTAAAAACTTCATACACCATTTCAGGAGTTATTTCATGCATACAGCGCCAATCGCGGCAGTTTTTTTTAAGACAGCCTGCACATGGCACAGGCGAAACTATAACCGAAGCATTTTTATTTGCATACGGTCCTGTCCTTGTATGCAAAGTAGGACCATAAAGAGCAGCGAGAGGCTTTTTAAAAGCAGTCGCCAAATGCAAAGGTCCGGTATCGGCACTCACAAAAAAATCGCACTCTTTAATCAAAACAGCAAGCTCTTTAAGAGTTGTTTTGCCAGTCAAATCAATAACTCTTTCGCTCTTTGCCTCCATGCGTACAACCTCGCCTTTTGCCTTCTCACTTTCTCCTCCGACCAAAACGATAAAAAAACCATCTTTTGCTATCATTTGCGCTAATTTTGCAAAATGCTCTAAAATCCACTCTTTTGTTTGCCATCTCGCCCCTACAGCAAAAACAACATATCTGCTGCCGATATCAAACCCGCCGCCGTAACTGTTTTTTTCACCAAGTCCGCAGGCGAGCATTTTTAATTTCTCTTTAATACTCTCTTGCGCTTTGGCTAAATTTGGCATAGGAAACTCTATCGTTTCAACTTTTGCTCCTAAAAATCTAACAACATCTAAATAACGCTCTATAACATGAGCGTTTTTGTTTTCGCCGCATACGGGTTTACTTACAAGAAAGCTAAGCTCCCTCATTTCACAATACCCCATGCGTGTTTTAGCGCCGCTTATAGCCGCTAAAACTGCGCTTTTAAAAAGCCCTTGCATATCAATGACTAAATCAAACTTTTTAGAGTGAAGCAGTCGGCGCATCTCAAAAAAATATCTTACTTTGCCGAGTAAAGAGAGTTTCTTGAAAGCTTCTTTGTCAAAACATATCACTTCATTAACAATAGGCTCTTTTGGTATAAAATCTGCAAATTGTGGATGTACAAGCCATGAAATCTTAGCGTTTTTAAAATGGGAACGAAGTGCGGCAATTGAAGGCAAAGTGTGCAAAATATCACCCAAAGAACTCATTTTAATGATTAAGATATTTTTGTATTTCATAAAATCTTTCCAAACGCAAATCTAAGTAAACTCAAAAGCTTATTATCAAATATTTTTCTATACAATACCGAAGTTTGAATATTATCATAAAATTAATTAAGGATTCTCATGATAAAAAAATGCCTTTTCCCCGCAGCCGGATATGGAACAAGATTTCTGCCTGCCACAAAATCCCTGCCCAAAGAGATGCTTCCAATAATTACAAAACCACTCATACACTATGGCGTAGAGGAGGCTATGGAAGCGGGCATTCACAATATGGCGATAGTAACGGGACGCGGCAAAAGAGCACTTGAGGATTATTTTGACATAAGCTATGAACTTGAACATCAAATAAAAGGCTCGTCAAAAGAGCCCCTTTTAAAAGAGATAAGACATATTCAAAATTCATGCGTTTTTACATATATCAGACAAAAAGAGATGAGAGGCTTGGGAGATGCAATACTAAAAGGCGAACCGTTGATAGGGCAAGAACCTTTTGCTGTCATACTTGCTGACGACTTGTGCGTTAATGAAAATGACGGCGTAATAAAGCAGATGGTAAAAGCTTACAATAGATACAAATGTTCCATTGTAGCCGTTATGGAAGTGCCGCAAAATGAGACGCATAAATACGGTATCATCAAGCCTTTAGAACAAAACGACAGTATCATTAAAATAGCCGACATGGTTGAAAAGCCTTCGAATGAAGAAGCACCTTCCAATCTGGCAATTATCGGACGATATATTTTAACGCCTGATATATTTGATATCCTGCGCTCCATAAAAGCAGGCGTCAACGGCGAACTTCAAATAACAGATGCTTTGAAGCTGCAGGCAAAAGAAGGTAAGGTTCTGGGATATAAATTTGAAGGCATCAGGTTTGACTGCGGCAGCATAGAGGGTTTTGTAAAAGCGACAAATTATATGTATAAAAAGCTGTAAGCTTAAAAAATCATCAGACAACCTGTGCAATATGTTACGATTTATTGCTAAAATACAATATTTTTCAAAAAAAGGCTTAAAATGACTATCAGGGATATTCAAAGATTTTCCGATATACGCTATCAAGCGCGCGCTTATCTTTGTTATCTTTTTACACGAAATATCAAAAATGGTATGCCAAAACCGGAATTAGAGCATATCCTTTTACAGCTTGATAAAATCGCTCACGAAGTAGATAGTTTTCAGGCTTTATATATACTTGACCCAAAAGGCGAACAGGTAGCCGACAACATCTCTCCCGAGCCGCAATTTGCCAGCGGCAAAGGAATAAACAGAAGCTCCAAATCCTACTTTTACCGTGCCGTAAAAGAGGGGCGCTGCGTCTTAACAGACCCGTATCCGTCCGCACTCACAAATGACCTTTGCGTAACGGCAGGCTTTCCGCTGTATGATGACAAAAAAAGACTATGTTATGTTATCTGCATAGATATATCGCTCGAAGATATTTTAAAAATTATCAAAATAAATAAGTTGGACGGTATTTTTGGTCTGTTTTCAAAAATTATCTATACATTTTTCGCCGCTGCACTGGGGCTTGTGTCTGCAGTAGTCTTTTTTCATGGCATAGAGTTTTTTTGGCTGGGCGGTTTTAGCCTCGCGGCGATGAATATGGAAGAGATGTTTAAAGCAACAATACTTTTAACACTCTCTTTGGCTATATTTGACCTTGTGAAAACCATATTTGAAGAGGAAGTTTTAGGACGCAGCAAAAAACAAGAAAGCGGCAGCATGCATAAAACTATGGTGCGGTTTTTAGGCTCTATTGTTATTGCTTTGGCTATAGAATCTTTAATGCTTGTATTTAAATTTGCCGCCAAGGGAGAGACTGAAAGCATTATTTACGCGGTATATCTGCTTGGCGGCGTAACATTTTTACTCATAGGGCTGTCTATCTATCTTCGGCTTGTAAATAAAAAAAAGGCAAAAAATGATTGCTCTGATTGATTACAAGATAGGAAACCTGCGAAGCGTTATAAATGCCATTGAGAAGATAGGACAAAAAGCTGTTTTGGTTAAAAATCCCGAAGAGCTTAAAAAGTATGACAGAGCCATTCTGCCCGGAGTCGGCGCATTCGGCGATGGAATGCAATTTTTAAAGCAAAATGGCATGGATAAGGCAATTATAGAGTTTGCTAAAAACGGCAGACCACTGCTGGGAATTTGTCTTGGAATGCAATTATTATTTGACACAAGCAGCGAATTTGGCTCAAATAATGGACTCGGATTGATAGATGGCATTGTGACAGCTTTTGATAAAACAAAATTTAAAATGCCCTTGAAAGTGCCTCACATGGGATGGAACTCTTTCAAAATCAAACAAGACAGCCCGCTTTTAAGAGGTTTGAAAGACGGAACTTATCTCTATTTTGTACACAGTTATCACGCCATATGCGATAAAAAATATATAGTCGCTTCTACAAATTACGGTTATGATTTCCCAAGTATTGTTCAAAAAGGCTCAATTTACGGTTTTCAACCGCATCCTGAAAAGTCGCATGAAAATGGACTTAAAATATTAAAAAACTTTATGGATATTTAATCATGAATATAATCCCAGCTATCGATTTAAAAGACGGTTTAGCCGTAAGGCTTAGCAAAGGCTTGATGCAAAGTGCAAAAATTTACTCTCACTCTCCGTGGGAACTTGCAAGTGAATTTGAAAAAGCAGGCGCAAAATGGCTTCATCTTGTGGATTTAAACGGCGCGTTTGCGGGTGAGCCTAAAAATTTGGAAGTGATAAAAAAGATAAGAGATAAAACAGATTTAAAAATAGAGCTTGGCGGCGGCATAAGAGACGAAGAGAGTATAAAAAAGTATATTGATATGGGCATAAACAGAGTAATTTTAGGCTCAATCGCTCTGAAAAATCCAAAATTCGTAGAAGATATGAGTAAAAAATACCCAATCGTTGTCGGAATAGATGCAATTGACGGTTTTGTAGCAGTCGAAGGATGGGCGCAAACTTCAAATATCAAAGCCTCCGTTTTAGCGCAAAAATTTGCCAATGCCGGAGTCAGCGCAATCATTTGCACAGATGTAAGCAAAGACGGAATGCTCTGCGGCGTAAATGTGGAATTTACACTTGAAATTGCAAACGCTTCCATGCTTCCTACGATAGCAAGCGGCGGCGTAAAAGATATAAACGACATAGACGCACTTTTAAAAACGCAAAAAATAGCAGGCGTTATCGTGGGCAAAGCGTATTATGAAGGCACGATAGATTTAAAAGAGGCATTTGAGCGCCTGCCGCAAAGGGTATTCAAAGTATTTTTAGCTAAAATAAAGCCCTTTAAATAAAAAGAGGTTTTTTAATAAATGTGTGAAAAATATTTTGAGCTTTGCGTTTATCCCGCCGATAAATCCGCGCTATTCAGTGACTTTTTATTAGAGTTTACAGACGCTGTGGAAGAAAACGGCAAAAAGCTGATAGTTCGAAGCTGCGAACCCTTGGACATTGTAGAATTCGGTGTTAAAGAGTATGCCAAAAAGCTTGGCATAGAGGTCAAAACAACTATCAGCCAAAAACCAAATGAGGATTGGGTAAAAAAGTATCAAGAGAGCGTACAGCCTGTAATAGCCGGCAATTTTTATATTCGTCCAAGCTGGGAAGAACCTAAAAGCGGTTTTATAGATATTATTATAAATCCTGCTTTAGCGTTTGGTTCTGGACATCATGAAAGCACATACGGATGCTTATTGATGCTGCAGCGTTATATAGGCATCGGAAGCCGCCTTTTGGATGTAGGCACAGGAAGCGGTATACTCGCTATCGCAGCCTCCAAACTCGGAGCAATTGCCGATATATGCGATACTGACCCTGAGGCATTAAAAGCCGCGCATAAAAATTTTGCCGAAAATAGTGTAAAATATAAAAATAGTTGGAGCGGCTCAGTTGGTACAGCTCCTATAAAATACAGTGTGATAACCGCCAATATCATTGCAGATGTGCTTTTGGCAATTAAAAATGACCTTATAAATGCTTTAAATGAAAATGGTATTTTGATATTGTCAGGCATTTTGGACAAATATGCCAAACAGATTAAAGAACAATACGCTGCACTCTCTTTGATAGATGAGTTTAGCGAAAACGAGTGGCACACATTAGTTTACAAAAGGTGAAAAATGGAACAAAACGATAATAATAACCGCCAAAACAATAACAACAATTTCTTCAATAAAAATCCGTTGCTTGTATTTGCACTGTTTTCAATAGCTGTGATATTTATCTTTAAAACTTTCGTTACTCCCTCTTCAGATATAGCTGAAGTTGCCAATATTAATGCGCAAACTAAAAACGTTGCTTATTATGAGATAAAGGAGCTTATCAAAAATGATAAGATAGAGAGTGTAAGTATCAGTGATGAGACGATAATGGCAGTTTCTAAAGATACTCCGAAGATAAAATATATCGCTCAAAGAGTCGGTGAAGACGCAACGCTTTTACCGCTTTTGGAAGAGAAAAATATAGCTTACGGCGGACATAAAGAGTCAAAATGGTTTACTAACGCGCTTTCATGGATGCTGTATCTGTTTATATTTTTTGCGCTTTGGATGTTTATTGTCAATCGTATGCAAAAAAATATGGGCAGCGGTATTTTGGGTGCCGGTAACAGCAAAAAACTTGTAAATTCCGAAAAACCCAAAGTCAAATTCTCCGATGTTGCCGGAGTTGAAGAGGCAAAAGAGGAAGTTGTAGAGATAGTGGACTTCTTACGCCATCCAGACAGATATATAAGACTTGGAGCGAAAATACCAAAAGGAGTATTGCTCGTAGGACCTCCAGGTACAGGCAAAACACTGCTCGCAAAAGCAGTTGCAGGAGAAGCTGACGTTCCGTTCTTTTCCGTATCAGGTTCAAGCTTTATAGAGATGTTTGTAGGTGTGGGAGCCAGCAGAGTAAGAGAACTTTTTAACAACGCCAAAAAAGAGGCTCCCGCCATTGTGTTTATAGATGAGATAGACGCTATAGGCAAAAGCAGAGCGGCAGGCGGACAGCTTGGCGGCAATGATGAAAGAGAACAGACGCTAAATCAATTATTGGCTGAAATGGATGGCTTTTCTTCAGACTCATCGCCGGTTATTGTATTGGCTGCTACAAACAGACCGGAAGTTTTAGACGCCGCACTTTTAAGACCCGGACGATTTGACAGGCAAGTTGTTGTAGACAGACCTGATTTTCAAGGCAGAGTGGCAATTTTGAAAGTGCATATAAAAGATTTGAAAATAGCCAAAGATGTAGACTTGGAAGAGATAGCAAGACTCACAGTTGGTTTCGCCGGAGCTGATTTGGCAAATATTATAAATGAAGCGGCGCTTTTGGCAGGCCGCGAGTCAAAAGAACAAGTAGAACAAAAAGATTTCATGGAAGCTTTTGAGAGAGCTGCCATTGGTTTGAAGAAAAAAGGCAGAGCGATAAACCCCAAAGAGAAAAAGATAGTAGCTTATCATGAAAGCGGTCATGCACTGGTAGGAGAGATTACCGAAGGTTCTACGAAAACAACAAAAGTTACCATCGTACCGCGCGGTATCGGCGCGCTTGGATACTCTATGAACACGCCCGAAGAAAACCGTTATTTGTATCAACAGCACGAACTCATCGCCAAAGTAGACGTATTATTGGCAGGCCGTGCGGCTGAAAAAGTATTTTTGGGTGAAGTCTCAAGTGGTGCGTCAAACGACCTTGAAAGAGCAACGGGCATCCTTAAAGCAATGGTTAATATGTATGGCATGAGTGAAGTAGCGGGACTTATGGTGCTTGAAAGACAGACAAACCTCTTTTTAAACGGCGGGCAGACTATCAAAGATTACAGTGAAAAGACTGCTGAAGAGATAGACAAATATGTCAAAGAGAAACTTAATGAACGCTTCAATATTGTCATAAAAATGCTTGAAGAGTATAGGGGTGCAATAGAAAATACCGTCAAAGCACTATATGATAAAGAGACAATAGACGGTGAAGAATTCAGACAAATCATCAGAGATTACGAAAAGACCAACGGTATGGCTACGCGCATACAAACGGATATAGAAGTAAATGCGCAAAAGTCAGAGATACACGAAAATAGTCCTAAACAAGAGAGTTAAGAGTTTTTATGAACAGCTCATTCACAACAACACAAATTATCGCCAAAGAGGGATGGAGAGTGTGCAGCATAGTTTTTGTGCTGTTTTTATTGTCTGTGTGGGTTCATTTTGCGGCATTTTTTATGCTTGTGGTTTTGCTCTTTTTGCTCTTTATCTACAGAAATCCTGAAAGAATTCCTGCCGAAGATGACCCTTTGGCAATAATAGCACCGATTGATGGAAAAATTGCAGAGATAAACAGATGCACAGATGAATTCGGCAAAAAAAGTTTATATATAAAGATTCGCTCACTGCCTTTTAATGTCGGCATGGTGCGCTCTCCTGCAGCAGCAGTATTGTCAAGTGCTAAAACTACTTACGGACTTTTTTTACCCTCATATATAAAAGAGGCTCTTGTTTTGAATGAACGCATTGATATAAAGTGCGCAAAAGGCGACGAAAATTTTTCTATAAGACTAATTGGCAGTACATTTAGCCGTAAACTCTATCTCTCAAAAGAGAGAGGCAATATAAGAGCAGGTACAAGGATAGCTTTTATGGTAGACGGTATGGTAGAACTTTTTTTACCGTTTGAGACAAGGATAAAACTCTCTATAGGCGATTATGTTAAAGGTGGGGAGAGCGTTATAGGCTACTTCGCATATAAAGGTTAAAAATGGACGAGAAACAGAAAAACAGCAAAATGCAATTTGCTTATCTGCTGCCAAATCTTTTCACGGCAGCAAGTGCATTTTTGGGTGTAGCTTCAATAATCGCTTCGGTAGACGGTAAATTTGAAAAAGCGGCACTTTATATCATGCTCTCTTTGATTTTCGACGGGCTTGACGGCAGAGTAGCACGTCTTACAAAAACAACAAGTAAATTCGGTGTAGAGTTTGACTCTTTAGCTGACGTGATAGCATTCGGCGCTGCTCCGGCTATGTTTTTTTATTTCCACACAGGAATTGAATTCGGACGTATAGGCGTAATAATAGCAGCGATTTTTGTGGTTTTCGGCGCAATAAGATTAGCGAGATTTAATATTATGTCTCCGGTGAACGAACCATCCGTCTTTATAGGCATTCCAATACCAACAGCTGCTGTTTTAGTAGTAATGTGGGGGTTAATGTTTGAAAAATATCCGCAGATTTTAAGCGGTTTTGAGTGGACACTTTTGGTGCTTCAAACAGTAACAGCATTTTTAATGGTAAGCAATATCCGCTATCCAAGTTTTAAAAAGATAAACTTAAAAAAGTCCAGTATTTTAAAAGTTTTAACGTCTCTCATTGTCATAGCATCCATGATATATCTCTATCCGATACAGATTTTTACTATTTTGGCAACAGCCTATGTACTTTATGGGCTTATAAGGGTAAGCGTTAATTTTTTTATTGCAAAAATCAAAAAAAATAAGTATAATAACTGACCAATTTTTTAAACAAAGGAGCTTCGTATGAATGGTGTAACCGTCGGTATTGCCAAATACATCAAAATCTTACCTAAAATTGAGATTAAAAACGCGCTCCTGCTTCGCTTACCCCTTTTATAACAAATTAGTTTTTCCGCTTTTGTGATGTTTCAAACATCTTTTACTGTTAAATTTTAAAAGGATATAAAAAAATGAGCAACAATATAATCAAAATCTTTGATACAACCTTAAGAGACGGCGAACAAAGTCCGGGCGCTTCCATGAACACAGAAGAGAAGATACAAATAGCCTTGCAGCTTCAAAAACTTGGCGTTGATGTGATAGAGGCAGGATTTGCTGCAGCAAGTCCGGGCGACTTTGACGCTATAAGAAGGATAAGCGAACAGATAGACAAAAGTACAGTCTGCTCACTTGCAAGATGTGTAGAAAAAGATATAAAAGCAGCAGCGGAGTCTATAGCAGTGGCAAAGTTTAGAAGAGTACACGTATTTTTAGCTACAAGTCCAATTCACATGGAATTCAAGCTCAAAATGAAACCAAGTGAAGTGATAAAAAGAGCGGTTGAGAGCGTACAATACGCCAAAACTTTCACGGATGATGTGGAGTTTAGCTGTGAAGACGCGGGAAGAAGTGAAATAAGCTTTCTAAAAGAGGTGTTGGATGCTGTGATAAATGCCGGCGCCACAACGCTAAATATCCCCGATACAGTTGGCTACAGACTTCCAAATGAAATAGCATTGCGCATAAAAGAGCTTAGCGATTTTGTAAACAGCAGAGCGATTATATCAGTGCACAACCACAATGATTTGGGTTTAGCGGTCGCAAACTCTTTAGCGGCCATCGAAAATGGCGCAAGGCAGGTCGAATGCACCATAAACGGACTTGGTGAGCGTGCGGGAAATGCAGCATTGGAAGAGATAGTAATGGCAATAAAAACAAGACAGGATGTATTTGCGCCGCTTTATACAAATATCAATACAAAAGAGATTTATCCTACAAGCAAACTTGTATCACTTATTACTGGCATCGAACCTCAACCAAATAAAGCGATAGTCGGCAAAAATGCTTTTGCACATGAAAGCGGTATACATCAAGACGGTATTTTGAAAAATAAGGAAACTTACGAGATTATTCAGCCAAACGATATAGGACTTGATAAAAATAACCTCGTATTGGGCAAGCATTCGGGACGCCACGCATTTAAAGATAGATTGCATACGTTAGGATACGCGCTAAAAGATGAAGAGATTAATGAAGCATTTGAGAAATTCAAAATCTTAGCCGACCAAAAAAAAGAGATTTTTGATGATGATTTGCGTGCGCTTGTAGCAGAAGAGATTACAAAAATTCCTCAAGTATTTGAGCTTATTACGTTGCAGCTTAGCGATTGCAACCCTGGAGGCGTACCAAATGCGGCAATCACCATAAAACATAAAGACAAACTCATCACTGACGCTGCTATCGGCAACGGTACTATGGACGCCGTATTTAAAGTAATAGACAGAGTCTGCGGCGTGAGCGGAGAATTGAAAGATTACAAAGTTGACGCTGTGAGTCAAGGCAAAGATGCACTTGCCAAAGTGATAGTAAAAGTGTCTTTTGAAGGCGGTAAACCGATAATAGGACATGGACTGAATGTAGACACTATGTATGCTACCGCACAAGCATACATTGGCGCACTAAATAGTTATATGTCAATGAAATAGCTTTAAAAAAGAACTGCTTTATGTAACTATTATATAAGCAAAGGTGATATGTGCGTAAGTATGTTAAAAACATTATAGCGTTTATCATTTATTTAAAGGCTCCAAATGGGCAGACTTTCTGCCCTTTATGAGCTAAAACATACAATCATCAAAGCCTGTCACTGCAAACAATTTCACATTTTATTATTGCAAAGAACATAGTTCTCCTTTTATCAATTGCTTTGTTTGTTGCAATAATATGCTAATATCATTACAAAAATCGGTTCGGCGACCGTTTTCTGTCACAATAATTAGAAAGGCGGCGGGGTAACTTGCCGTTCATCACTACGAACAATAAAGTGATACAAAAATATATTTTTGCTACTACAGTAGACAAAACAATCCCGTCGTGTCATTATTCGGCAACACAAAGCGCTTTATCTTTTTATTATTTTTTTAAAGATGTAAGATAAAAGTAGTTCATAGATATGTTTAATTATCATTCACACAATATAGCACAAGAAACACATATTGCGAGGAAATTACACCCAGATAGTTGTCAGCGCAGCAATTAAGCTGCCAATTTTTCGACTTTACTCAAAAAAACTTGTAATTCCCAGCTAAAACTAAAATATTAAATGCTTTGTGTTTTCTGAACTGCTGCACTGATTTCATTAGTTCATAATGACAAAAAGAAAGGCTTTATTTCGCTCATAATAAAATGTATTATTATTGAAATTGGGCAAGAATGCAACTTTTGTATCAATTTGACCGATAGAGCCGTAAATTTCGACAGCTATTGGTGATTTTCAGACAACTTTTGTGTTAGTTTGTTAATTGCGATAACATATCAATAAAATGCAATTACGAATTTTCAAATTACTTTTTTTAATTTAACACGAAAGCGCAAGTGAACAAGAGAAGCGAATAGTTTCTTTGACAAAGGCATGAGCAACTTAGAGTCTTATTTTATATCGCAATACAACTCTTGTTTTATTTTGGATGGATACATAAATCTACCCCGGCGGGACTGTTTTTATAACCTTTGCATTAGTCTAGCTGTGCAAACAATTTAACGTTGAGAAGTCAAATCTTAGTGCAATTTTTGTGTCTGCTTGACAACACTTGCAATGGATAGCGTAATTTTTTCACCTATTCTTCGATGCTAAGTTTAAGCATACATAAATATTTTATTGCCATCAAACTGCGAGTCTTTATGAGATGAAATTACTCTGCAAAATGTAGCCTGCAAGCAATGCTGTCGTTTATGTAAGCAGAAAGTGTTTCAATTTTCTCCCGCATTTCGCTTGAATCCTCATCCATTAGTTTTGCTTTAGCGATATTTGCGATACCGCCGGCTATTTCAAATTCACCGTTCGCATAATATGCAAGCGAAAGCGCATAATAATTTTTAGCCTGCGAAAACGGTAATTCAATCAACTTTTTGGCAAAATCTATAGCTTTTTTGGCATTAAGCACTGTCAGCTCTTCACTAAACTCTTTGGCGATTTTTAAATATTTATCGCGGCGGAAATAGCATTTGCCTTCACTGCCTTCGATATGAAGATTTGCGATACTTGTAGTTATTGAATATAAAAGCAGCGCATTTTTGGGATATTGCTCATATAATTTTATTAATGATTTCAGCCCCTTACCCATATTGTAATTTGCGTAAGCATCAAACCACTCCACAAATGATTGACGCTCGATATTGAATTTATATTCATTGGAAAAACCGATAAAGCCATTCAAATATATTTTTTCAAAATACTCTTTTAAAATATAATTATCCTCCCATAAAACCATTGCTTCGGCAAATATTTCACTATCTTTACCATTAAAGGCACTTTTATAGCGGTTATAAGCATTTAATTGTATAGCGATAATATCAGCAAATAAAATTGAAAGTCTTTTTAACTTATTATCCGCATGCGGATTATTTTTTGCCAAATCTATAAAATATTTTGCATTGTGCATATCATGTTTGCGCCAATAAAAAGCCGCTAAAGCAAAATAGAGTCTGTAATCCTCTAGATTTTTTGCCTGCAGCGGCATTATAAGCGCTGAGAGTTTGACATCATCATACCCGCTTATAGCATATGTTACAGCGGATAATAACCGTATATCATTATCATTGGGCAGCTGCGCATATAAGTCGTCAAGTTGTTTAATCGTATTGGAATAATCTTGTGTATTATATATATTTGCTGTTTTTTCCTGCGGTTCACTAACTGTTTTTGCACTCTGTTCTTTTATGCTTATTTTTTGATATATAGTATTAATTGTATAACCATTTTCTAAAAAATAGACTACGCCTGCAACAAGTATTATAATAGCGCTTGCAAAATATACAAATTTACTTGTATGGTAGTAATTTGGGATATTATCACCTGCAATAAAATCATCAAGCGAAGGAATTTTGTCAAAAGGGACTTCACAAATTCTTTTAAACTTTTGCGTATCCTCTTTCATATTCTCAATTTTCATTAATTTGCGGAAAGCCTTTGAATTTTTTGTATCTTCATAATCTGAAGCAACAAAAAGTATAGACTCTTCATCGCACGATAACTCTTCCCATAAAGAGTACTGTTCTATAAGCGCATTAAGAGCAACATATAAACAGATAAATGAAAATCTATCCAGTTTTGAATTCCATGCATTATCTCTTTGCGGATGTTGAAAATTCGGCGTACCGCATTCGCAATTGCCTAACTCTCTAATATTTTTAACATACATGCCGTCATAATCTATAAGCCTTAAATCTTTGCCGTCGTTATTGACCATGATATTGCTCGTTTGTATATCGCCGTGCGCTAAACCGTTGTGCTCAATGAATCTCGCAAGTGCAATAAGTGAAGTTATAAGATTTTTAAGCCTGCGCCTATTGGAGTAATTCTCCGCTATAAATTGTCCCAATAAAACACCGTCTATCCATGCCATTTTTACAATAGGATATTTAACACCGCCAATAGAAATGCCATCAGACTGGTATTCAAAGTCAACAAAATAGTATGATTTGAGCTGTTTTAAAAATTTTGATATAGCAGCATAACGTTCTTCACGGTCTCTTGATGGATAACGAAAACAACGTACTGCATATTTTATTCTATATTGAGAAGTAATTTCATACGCATAAACAAAATTACCGCTGAATACCTGCGGCCCCAGCGAATTTGTTTTAACAACACCCTCTTTCAAAATAGGATCTGTCAAACTCTCTCTTACATGCTGAAAAGCTGCTCTATATTCATTGGAATTTGGATAATTTGAAGGCATTTTTGTCCTTTAAAATCTCATGCAAATAAGTGTAGTATCATCTATTTTCATAATTCCATCAGCACGCTTTTTGTCAACAAATCTTTCAAAATCTATTATGTCGGTAATGCCGGCAAGTTCCATCCACACATTTGCATTGCCATTTTCATAACTTTTAAACGCCCACTCCCCAAGTGCATCAGTCATACAAAGCAATATAGGCTGGCAAATAGACGAAAGTTCCCATAATTTATAAAACCTGCCATACTCTTTGGAGTGTGAAAAGAAGTAGTTGTGTCTTTTTTTTACGCTTAAAAGTTTTGGATCTTTTCTATAATCGCTGGCAAGAGAATAAGGAAAAGAGTCTACAAATACATAGTTGTCCAACAAAACAGCTATACTGTCTCCAACGCCAACAAGCTGCATTAAATTTAAATTAGAATTATATTCTACGCCTAATATCGTTGCATAACTGCCAAATCTGAGCCCGCGCCGCTGAAATAGTGTCAAATTTTTAAAATCAAATCGGCTGGAACAATCAGAATAGTATGATTTGATAAGTTTGTTCATATTTTTGTTTGAGATAATACCCTTTTGTATAAAATAATCAGCCAAACTTTTTGCCCAATTTCTCGAGTCATATGAAACAGTTGCGCCATCGCTGACAGCTATGCGTACATTCTGCCCTGCTGTACTTATATTATAATAGTCCTCATTTTCATACGGTCTGCAGTCATTTTTAGGTATTGAGCCGCAAAAGAGTAGCTCCATAGCCGCATCCTATCGTCTTTTAAATGGATCTGTCGGCAGTGTACCTATTTCAAGAAAATTCACGACATCAACGGCATCCGCATTAAATATAAAACCTCTTGAATTATTGACGACTCTATATCCTCTGTCATTTGCCTTGCCTATCAAATGTTCGGGAAATATACTTGACATTTTAAAGAGCATTTTTGCATATTCATCGGTAATATTATTATCGCTGAAAGGATACTCTATCGTATTGGCGTCAAATGAACTTACATGCAAATTAAAAATAAGTGTATCACCATGAAGAGTGCAGAGTTTTTTAATATTTTCAGCTATCTCTTCAGGATTACCGTCTGTGGAATCGCCGTCTGTAACATGTATAAGTGTCGGCGGATAAGAGTTTGGATTATTTTTACACCACTCCTCAAGCGTCTTTTTGGCTAATTCAAAAGCTTCACACATGGGCGTTTCACCGTCTGCATCAGGCTCCATCCATACAGGAAACTCTATGCGTTTTTCCACTATTTTGCCAAAACCGTTATCTACTTTTTCAATTATATATTCTATCTTTTTTACATTATCGGCAACTTGCGATACAGAATTTAAAATATCTCTGTCTTGTTCGTCAAAAAGCGCATTTTTTACACCTCTGCCATTGTATCCAATAATGCCTATATAAAAATAGTCTCTTACGCCATCGGCCTTATTGCAAAGGTCTATCAGACTAAGAATTGTTCTATTGATAACATCGGCTACATGTTTGGCTTTTGGTTTATTGACAGATGGCATGACATACCCCATGGAAAGCGATTGGTCTACAACAAACAGAAATGCTGTTGGATTTTTCCTATTAATCTGTACATGCTCTTTCATAATCAACCCCTATAATTACAATGCAATATTATTACATAAACTTTTTTAAATATATATGAAAAAGCGTTGGCGTTTAAAAAGTATTAAAGATTTTAAGTCAAATGCTTACTGTTTACAATTTTCGCAAAAGTCTACAATGGCAGAAACATCAAATTTGATTATTTTTCCATCAATCTTTTTTTCAAGCTCTTTTTGATATGCATATAAGTTATCTGTAAAATCCACATCAAAAACTGCGCCGCATTTTTTGCATAGAATATGCGCATGCGGATGCATATATACATCAAGTTTTGGTTTGCCCATGTGTGTATTTATCTCAAAAACCATACCGGTATCTTTAAGAATATTCAAGTTTTTATAGACTGTCGCAAGCGATATGGAGGGAAAATCTTTTTTAATCTCTTCATATAATTCATCTATACTCGGGTGCGTATGACGGTCTAAAATTTTAAGTATCGACATTCTCTGCGGCGTTACTTTAAGATGGTTTTCTCTTAGATGGGAAATCGAGTCCATAGACAATTTTCCTTTAAATATAATTTTATTGTCATGATTTTATAATAAAAAATATTATATAGCAATATTTTTTTCAACTAATACTTTTTATAATCTATTTTTTTATAATTTTTTCAGCTAATTGGTGAGGAAGAAGTCCCAACATCTCTTCAACTTCCGCTGTAATGCCGTGCTGTATAAATATATCCGGATACTCAAAACTCGTAACTGTTATGCCGCTTATCTTCTCTTCAGCTAAAAATCCCGATATTATTTCGCTGACTCCGCCGCGCTTGGCACTGTCGCTGAAAATATACCACTCTTTATGCTTTTGCGCTAAATTTCTCAAAAGTTTTTTATCTATAGGCTTAACAAATCTCAAGTCAACCACGCCTATATCCTCGTCTATAAGTTTCGCACACAAAAGCGCACGTCCGACACCATTTCCAAAACCTATAAAAAGTTTTTTGGATTCTCCGTTTTTAAGAACTTCGCCTGTTCCGTATTCAAAATGTGAAGACTCAAAACCCTCACACGGCAAAAAGCTGTTTCTGGGATATCTAAACGCACAAACACCGCTATAACGGTAACCAAATTCCACCGCATATTTCATCCCAATTTCATCACGCGGCGCAAAGATAGTCATATTTGGCACTGCATTTAGATACGATATATCAAAAGCGCCTTGATGCGTTTCGCCGTCTTCACCGACAATACCGGCTCTATCTATCGCAAAAACCACGCCAAGATTCATTATTGCTGCATCGTGGATAATTTGGTCATAAGCACGCTGTAAAAATGTAGAGTATATCGCCACAAACGGCTTGAACCCCTCTTTTGCCATCGCACACATGGATGTTACGGCATGCTGCTCGGCAATCGCCACATCCCAAAAACGCTCCGGAAATTCGGATATAAGCTTATTCAACCCTGTACCGCTTGGCATAGCTGCCGTAACGCCGACAATATTTTTATGTTCTTTGGCTAACTCCAAAAGTGCGTCGCTAAAAAGTTCGGTAGCGCTTTTTTTGGCTTTTCCACGCTTTACGGGCTCGCCGCTTTCAATATCAAATGGCGCTACTCCATGCCATTTTTCAAACTGTCCTTCAGCTTTTATATACCCCTTACCTTTGACGGTTTGTGTATGTACAATAGCGGGTTTGCCAAGTTTTTTAGCTGTCAAAAGTGTATGCACAAGTGCGCGCAAGTCGTGTCCGTCCACGGGACCTATATATTCCAAGCCAAGCTCTTCAAAAAGCATACCGGGAGTTATGAGTTTAAAACCATCTTCAAATCTTTTAGCCATATATGTAGCAGATTCAGGCAGATAATCAAGAATCTGCTCAACTTTGCGCTTGAATTTTTGATAAAATCGTCCAGCCATCATCTCCGAAAGATATTTACTTATAGCGCCTATAGGTTTTGAAATGCTCATTTCATTATCATTTAGAATGATAACAACCGGATATTTTCTATCGCCTAATTCATTCAGCGCCTCATATGCCATTCCGGCACTCATAGCCCCATCGCCTATCAACGCTACCGGTATACGCTTAAGTTCTTCCTTTTTTAAGCGGATAGCTTTAGCAGCACCCAGAGCTAAAGACAAAGATGTGGAGCTGTGTCCTGCTATAAAATAGTCATATGGAGATTCAGATGGTTTTGTATAACCGCTTATACCGTCTTTTTGGCGCAATGTATCAAATTTTTCCCATCTGCTGGTTAAAAGTTTATGCGCGTAGGATTGATGGCTGACATCAAATATAAAAGGGTCGCTCTCGACGTCGAATACATAGTGCATAGCGACTATCAACTCCACCGCACCCATATTTGAGCTAAGATGTCCGCCATTGCGGCTGACTACTTCGATAATTTTCGCACGTATCTCGCCGCAAAGATTCTCCAGCTCCTCAAATCCAAGTTTTTTTATATCCACTATGCCGTTACCGCTTTTAAATGTTGTAATATCTTATCATTTTGCTCTTCCGTGCCTATCGTAATACGCACGGCATTCATACCATAACTTCGCAAATCTCTTATAATAACGCCTCGCTTCATAAGCTTTTCACAAATATCGGAAGAGTTTTTATCTGCACCAAACTTGTAAGTTATGAAATTCGTATAACTTTTGATAAATTCCAAGCCAAGTTCATTTGCAAACTCTTCATAGCGACGCATCTGTTCAAAATTTTTAGAAACAGTCATTTTGATAAACTCTTCATCTTTTAAAGCTTCTATTGCTGCTTTTAAACTCAAAGTCGTAATATTAAACGGCGAACGCAGCTTGGAAAGTGCGCTTATAACATTAGCATCGCCTATGCCGTATCCTGTGCGCATACCACCAAGTCCGTATGCTTTGGAAAACGTACCCAAATATATAGCATTGGGAAAAGTCTCTATAAGTTCTTTGGGGTCAATCTTTTTATTTTCGTCCTTATATGCTGCAAATTCTTGGTAAGCACCGTCTATCACAACAAGCGTATCGGGTGAAATCTGCCTTAAAAATTCAAATACCTCTTTTTTATCAAGGCATTCGCCAAGAGGGTTATTGGGCAGGCACAAAAAGACTACAGCGATATTTTCATTTTTCTTATAAACATCAAGAAATTCTTGTAAATTATGTTCGTTTGAAGCTGTTTTAAGAATGCCGGTACCGGTACGTTTGCCGTATATTTCATACATAGCAAAAGTTGTTTTTGCCATTAGGATTTTATTGGAGGGATTGGCTTTAGCAAACAAAGAAAACTCTATAACTTGGTCACTTCCTGAACCTATAATAACATTATGGCTTTTAACACCGTATTTTTTCGCCAATGCTTCTTTTAATTCATACATACTGTCATCTGGATAGAGATTCATTTTTGAAGTCTCTGCACGTACCGCTTCAACCACTCTCAAGCTGCATCCATACGGATTTTCATTGCTTGCTACTTTTATGACATCGCTTGCGTTTATACCATATTCACGCACCACAAGCTCTATAGGTTTACCTGCCTCATAATTATTTAAACTATCCAAAATTTTGTTAAATATCATCTATTATCCTTCAAAAATATAGCTTCCAAGCCAAATAATATCATATATTTTACCATTACCATTAAGCATATTTTGTATATTTTCATCGTCAATATGCCCCTCAAAATCAAGATAAAATACTCTTTTAAAATCTCTCCCTTTAGTAGGCCGTGACTCTAACTTCGTGAGGTTTATATTCGCGTTTTTAAATATCTCCAAAAGCGACAAAAGACCGCCCGGTTTATCTTGTGTTTTAGCCAAAATGGACGTTTTATTCTTCGCTCCTTTTGCATTCTTAAAGTCGCTCAAAATAACAAAGCGGGTTCTATTAGCTAAATTATCCTCTATCTTTTCAAACAGTATCGGCACATTATAGAGTTTTGCCGCTATATGTGAGCAAATAGCAGCCGTTCCCTCTTCTAGGCTTGCCATACGCGCCGCTTCGGCAGTTGATTTTGCAGGTATAAACTCTGCGCCGCTTAACATATGCGTTTCCAAAAACTGCCTGCATTGGTTATATCCCTGCGGATGCGAATAGATACGCTTTATATCCTTAACATCTTCAGCAAATGTCGCAAAAGAGTGATGGATATCCATGTACAATTCTGCTACGATTTTAATTTCCTGAAATTTGCCCAAACAATCAAGCGTAATGCCAACCGCCCCTTCGGTATTATTCTCTATTGGCACAACACCATATTTTGCCTCTTTATTTGCTAAAACTTGAAAAACGGCTTCTATGGAATTCAACGCGAGATAACTTCCTTGAGCGCCAAACCTGCTCCTTGCCGCTTGATGAGAATATGTTCCTTCTGGTCCCAAAAAAGCTATTTTTTCCGGAAACTCTATATTACGGCTTACAGCAAATATTTCCGAATATATAGCCTCTACAGCTCCGTCCTTTACAAAACCACTGCTTTGGCGTTTTAAGCGTTCAAGTATCTCTTTTTCACGTTCAGGACGATAAATAGGCTGTTTTTCTGAGTGCTTAAGCACCCCTATCTCTTTGACGAAATTCATACGCTCATTCAAAAGTTCCAAAATTTTATCGTCTATCTTATCTATTTCACGCCTGCATTCACCGATTTTTTTCATCTATTGCTCTCCCAAATACTCTCTTTCCAACTCTATCAAATCCTCAAACTTTTCTCGTCTTCGTATCAAACGCTCTTTACCGTCTTCTATCGCCACTTCGGCAACACGAGGACGAGAGTTGTAGTTACTGCTCATGCTAAAACAGTAAGCTCCGGCACTTTTAACTACCAATAAATCGCCGTTTTCAAGCGGCGGCAGCATTACTTCTTTGGCTAAAAAATCACCGCTTTCACAAACAGGGCCCACGACATCGGCCAAAGTGCCGCCGCCGTTTTTGTCTACCACTTCTATCTCGTGATAAGCATTGTATAAGCTTGGCCTGATTAAATCATTCATGGCTGCGTCTACAATAACAAACCGCTTTGCGCCGTTTTGTTTTTCATATAAAACTTTTGTAAGCAAATATCCGCTGTTGCCCACTAAAAACCGTCCAAGCTCGCACACTATTGTTACATCCATTCCTGCTAAATTTGCCAACACCGCCTGAGCGAAATTATAAGGCTCAATTGTAACTTCGTCTTTATATCTAATACCAAGTCCGCCGCCAACATCAAAGAATTTGATATCTATTTCAAGCGCTTTCAGGCTTCTTAAAAGTTCAGCTGTTACCGCAGTTGCTTCGCTGTACGGAGCAACATCAAGTATTTGACTTCCTATGTGGCAGTGTATGCCTACAGGTTCCAAAAACGGTGAATTTTTACAATAAATATAGAGTTTTTTTGCCGTATCAATATCTACGCCAAATTTATTTTTTTTAAGTCCTGTAGAAATATATGGGTGCGTTTTAGCGTCTACATTAGGATTTACACGTATACTTATTCTGGCAATTGTCTTTAAAATTTGAGCTATTTTCTCAACTCTTTTTAACTCCGCTTCACTCTCAACATTCAGCATCAAAATGTCCTCTTTTAATGCAAACTCTATCTCGCTGTCATTCTTGCCTACGCCGCTGAAAATGATTTTGTATTTTGCAACTCCAGCAAATAACGCTCTTTTAATCTCTCCGACAGATACGCAGTCGCATCCTGCCCCAAGCGCAGCTAAATGTTTTAAAACGCTTAAATTTGAGTTTGCCTTAACAGCATAGCACACAAGTGATTTGCGTGCACGGAAAGCCTCTTTAACACAGCTAAACTGTTCGCGAATATAATCAAAATCATACACATATAACGGAGTTTGATATTTGTGCGATAGCTTCGTAAAATCCATAACATACCTTGGTCAAAAAAAATAGAGGGTATTTTAGCAAAAAGCTGCATAAAGCTTGTTAAAATTAATTAAATTATTAACGCCGCGCCGCTTAACACGCTTAACGCCGCTCTGATTGCTTCAATTAATTTCGCGGCAGTAAATTTTTATATCAGCGGTTTTTGCGGTATAAAATCAGTGCGATAATTTTTAAAACCACTATAGGAAGCAATATGGAAAACTCTGCGGCTACAACGCCATTCGAGGCAAATTTACCCAATACAAAAAGTATTCCCCAACCCACAAGCGCAGCAAAAACAAAGATAAAACTCATCAGCGCAAGGTTAAAAAATCTTCCAGAAAGCGGCAGATAATAGTAAAAAATCACAACTATAAATGGAGCAAAAAACGGAAAAAAGATTATCAGATAAAGGTTTGTTTTTATAGAGTCTATATTAATGCCCTGCTTACCGAAAAACATTATCGCATCAATAGCATCTGGAATGGAAAGCGAGGATTGTCCCAAATGAGCATTTTCGATGATTTTAGGACGAAATTTTTCCAAAACTGTCATAAAGGGCAGTTTAACAGTTTCCAGCTTTGCGCTTAAATTTTCATCTATTTTAGGTTTTTTTATTATTTCAACATCTTCCAAAACCCACGCATTATCAATAAAAACACCTTTTTGCGCACTTATTATCTCTTGCAGTTCATTATCTTTAATATCAAAGATTTTCACAGTCGTAACATCTTGCTTTAAAGGATTTAATTCGCCAAAATAGACATGTTTGCCATCATATTTTAAAAACAAATCGGACGATGTAGAAAGAATTTGATTATATTTTAACAGATTGCTTTTATATTCGTATGCGTATGAAAATGATGTGAAGTTAAGCGCAATATATATAAATGTTAAAATCAGTGCAGTAAAAAATATCGGCAGAATAAGCGCGTTTTTCGTAATACCGACAGCATACATACTCACAAGCTCATTAGAGCGAATCATTGAAAATTTGGATACTATCATCGCAAAAATGATAGACAGCGGCAGAGTGTAATTTACCGCGCTCATTAAATTAAACAGCACATATAAAAACTGTAAATTGGCAGAATCAGGAAGTTTGCTTATATTGGTAATAAAATCAACGCTGGCATAAAAAAACTCCAGCGAGCAAAATATAATGAAAAAATTTTTCAAATACAAAAGTACGACATAACGCTGATATATTTTAACCATTGCCGATACAAATCCCTTTTTTGCGAGTGTATTGTCCGCTTACCTCATCAAGACTTTTTACAAGCAATTCTTCACAGATAAGTACAGCGTAATCTACAAACTCTGCTATATAGCCGCTCTCCTCTTTTGAAAAATTTGACAGCACAAAGTCAGCTGTATTCTGCCCTGCTTTTGGCGCACCGACACCCAAACGAACTCTTATGTAATCTGCTCCAATATACGCATCGATGGACTTTAAACCGTTATGTCCGCCGTCCGAACCACCCCGTTTCATACGCACGCTGCCAAAGGGTATAACTATATCGTCATGAACAACAACTATCTCTTCTGGTTTATAAAAATTAACAACAGCGCCGACACTTTTACCGGAGATATTCATATATGTGAGTGGTTTTAAAAAAAGAGTATTTTGAATTTTGTACAAATCACCGAAAAATTGCGGCTTTGAAATATGAGAGGCTTTAAAGCGTGTGCGAAGAGCATCTATAACTTTAAAGCCTATATTGTGTCTTGTATTTGTGTAATTCTCGGTAGGATTTCCAAGACCCACAAACAAAAACATTGTCTTATTATTGCGCTTTAATAACGCCTACAACGGCAACTCTATCCGCCTCTACGATTTTTACGTCTGCACTTACTGCAACATCTCTTACAAGCAGCGAATCGCCGACTCCAAGGTTGCTCACGTCAAGCTCAAAAGCATTCGGAAGATTTTCTGCAGTACACTTTACGCCAAGTCTTCTTTTTGATATAACCAAAACACCTTTGTCTTTGATACCTTTTGCCGTACCTTTTATAACTACAGGCACCATATATTTTGTAACTACACCAGGAAGTGCGACTTTCAAATCAACATGCAAAAGTCTATTGGCAATAGGCTCTCTTTGATACTCTTGTATAACTACATTGTATACGTTTTCGCCAACTTTAACAGGAAAAACAAGCCCATCTTTTTTGCGCACAGCTTTAATAAACTCGTTTTCTTTAAATGCCGCGTGGATATTCTCAAAGCCTTTTGCATAAATATTGGCAATCAGATAACCATCTCGTCTAAGCGATTTTAACGCTTTTCTGTCGATACTCTCTCTTAGTATGCCCTCTAACATAATTGTCCTTTTAAAAAAATAAGAGCGTAATTGTAGCCAATTTTATATAAAAAGCAGCTAAGTTACCGCTTTAATGACAAAATGTCATCATCATTCAAATCAACCATTACATTCTCGTTTATCTCATCTTCATCGTCAAATTCAACACGCCTTTTCGTGCTGCCGCCGCGCTTAATACCCGTATGTTTTTCTATGTCGTAATTGTCAAGCAGTATTTTTAAATCCGTCGGCGATGTAGCTGCATAAAGCGCTTCATTGCAATCGATAAGTTCATTGATATAGAGATTTAACAATGCCTGATTAAAACTTTGCGAACCATAGACGTCACTATCGTCCTCCATAGCATCTTTTATTTCGCCCTCTCTGCCCTCTTTTATCATCGCTTCTATGCGCTCGTTTTTAATCAAAATCTCAACAGCCGCAACTCTTCCTTCATCGTCTTTGCGCCTTACAAGTCTTTGCGAAATGACCGCTTGAAGCACTGAAGCCAACGAGTGACGGATTTGCACCTGCTCATTGCCGTCAAACATACTGATAATGCGTCCTATCGTCTCTTTAGCGTCAAGCGTATGCAGGGTGGAAAATACAAGATGTCCCGTTTCCGCTGCGCGGATTGCGGTTCTGATTGTTTCAACATCTCTCATTTCACCTACCATAATAACGTCCGGATCTTCTCTTAAGGAGGCCGTTAACGCATCTGAAAAACTCACCGCATCCTGCCCTACGGCACGTTGGTTGATGATACTTTGTTCATCTTTATAGATAAACTCTATCGGGTCTTCAATTGTGATAATATGCTTTTGACTTGTTTGATTTATAAGATTTATAATAGCCGCTAAAGTAGTGCTTTTACCGCTTCCGGTAGGTCCTGTTACCAACACAAGACCTCTTCTTTTAGCTGCAAATTCTTTTACGATAAGCGGTAAAGCAAGGTTTTCAATGCTTGGAATATTCAGCGGAATTACGCGAAACACCAATGAAATACCATCTGTTTGATGAAACATATTGACACGAAACCGATAATCTTCATCGAGCTTGTAAGTGAAGTCTATATTTTTTTTCTTTGTAAAATCATCATATCTATCATGCAAAATCTCTCTTGCTAAGATATCTATCTCCTCTTTTTTAAAGATAGTATTACTTACAGTTACAATTTCGCCGTTTACGCGCCCTTTGACAGCAGCGTCGGATTTGATATGCAAATCACTTCCATTGTATAAAATAAGATCTTTTAAATACCCTTCCAATATCCGCACAACAGGACTTTTATAGCGCTCTATTGCAGCGGCTCTTCTTGCTTCGGCTTTTGACAATTTATTAAGCTTAACTTCAACATTCACATCTACGTCTTTTTTGCTTTTAACCTCTTCGGCTATTTTTGCAGTTGCTGTCTGCTTTTTCAAATCTTCAAGTGCTTTTTCGTGCGCCTCTTTTTCCAATCTCTCACGTTCAGCCTTAGCAGCAGCTTCCTGCGCAATTTTTTTAGCCTCTTCTTCTCTTTTCATCTCCTCCTCTTTTCTCTTCGCTTCAAGCGCTATGCGTTCTTGTTCGGCGCGTTCTGATGTTTTTAACTCTTCAATCTCCTGATTTGTTACTCTTAGGCTCTCCAGCATCTCTTTATAAGCTTTGTTAAATTGCTCCAGTCCTTCTTTAAGAAGCGAAGCATATACCTCTTTTAATACAATGCCTTTTGATTCTATATCTGCAAAATATCTTTGAATACTCTCTTTAGACACACAAACTTTCTCATCCGTATCAAGCACTTCCATATAACCCTCTATAGAAGCTAACGGAGCGGTATTAACGGCATTTTTGTACATCAAATTTGTAATATAGTAAGATTTGGTGACGGACGGGTCACTAACGCCCGTACTCGCAAAAAGACATCTTACGTTGGACACTCTCTGTTCTCTAATAAATTGATAAATATATGAGGCATTCATAATACCAAACTTCATTTTTTCAAGTCCAGCCGCTTCCAATCTTGCGTCCAACTTTCTGTCAAAACGGCTTACAAACACACTGATAACTATCTGCGGGAAAGCTTTTTGCGGATTTCTGCGCTGGAATATATAAAATCCATTCTCAATTGCTTTCAAACATTTTCCTGCTTGCTGCGGCGAAAATATAAGTGTAGCATTTACATTGATGCCTTCTATAATCAACTCTCTTATTGTTTCATACCCTGCATCAGTCGCCGGAATTTTCATCATAACATTGGGCATACCGATTTTTTTATAAATTCTTTTCGCCTCTTCCGTCATTTTCTCGGTATCGTCAGAAAACAGCGGATTTACCTCTATGCTCACAAATCCATCTTGACTATTTGCTTTATATGTGGGCAAAAGAAGTTTGGCGGTATTTCTAATATCTTCTATGGCTAAAAACTCGTATCTCTCCTGCGGCAGCATATCTATACTCTTTTTTTTGTCTTCGGCATAGGCTTTAGAGTTTAAAATAGCATTTTTAAAAATAACCGGATTACTCGTAACACCGCTTACTATACCTGAATCAATAAGTGCCGGAAGTTTGCTTGATAAAAATTCCCTCTCTATAAAATCACACCAAATAGAAAAATTACTCGAACCAACTGCCATCTAACTTCCTTTAAATATGGTCTAAAACTTTTGTTAAGTCTTTCTCGTTGATGATTACATTTGCTTTGCTTTTCAAAAATTCTTTAGCACAAAATGCAACTTTCACTGCAGAAAGCTCAAACATTGAAGCATCATTTGCTCCATCACCTACCGACATAGTCTCTTCTTTGCTAATCTTTAAAAGAGTTTGGATTCGCAAAAGCATATCGCCTTTAGAAAAGCCAAACATCATATCTCCGCCGACAAGACCCGTAAGAACGCCGTCTTTTGCATGCAAAATGTTTGCAAAATCAGCATTAAATCCTAAAATTTTTCTTGCGAAATTGGTAGCGTATCTAAATCCGCCGCTAAACACTACGACAGTAATGCCGCGCGATTGAAGCTCTTTAATTAACTCTTTTGCTCCACTCATATACGGCAGATTTTCGCATATACTTATAACTTTTTTCTCACTCATGCCTTTTAGAAGAGCAGCTCTTTTGTTTAATGCTTCAAAAAAATCTATCTCGCCTCTCATTGCCTCAGCAGTAAGTTTTGCCACATCCTCGCCCACCCCGTAGGCATCTGCTAAAAAATTGATAGTCTCTCCGTCCATTAATGTAGAGTCAAAATCAAAAGCCGCGAGTTTCATACTATTTCCCTAATTCTTATCTTAATTTTTCGGTATAATACTCAAATCTATATTAAAAAGCGGATAAAATATGTATTTACAATTGAAAAGCAAAATTCAAAGCCAAGAGTTTATATCTCTTGAAATTATGCCTCCGCACGGCGGCAGCAGCACCGATATTTTTAAAAAATTAGACGTTGTAAATTTAAAAAATATAATAGACGCCTTTGTTGTAACCGACAGTCCGTTAGCCAGATTAAAATCCGACTCTGTAATTACCGCTTTTAAATTGCAGGAGTATTTTAAAAAACCGTCAATCGCCACCATAACAATGCGCGATAAAAATAAAATCGCTCTTCAATCGACACTAATGGGTGCAAACGAATTGAATGTAACGGCTATTTTAGCTCTTACGGGAGACCCTGCGACAAGCAGTAACCAGCCGAATGTAAAAGGCGTTTTTGAATCAAACTCCACACTGCTTTTAGAAATCGTCAAATGCTTTAACGCAGGTATGGATTATGCAGGCAAAGAATTAAATGCACCCCTAAAAACAATACTCTCACTTGCCGTCTGCAACTCCCGCGCAAACAATCCTAAAACATTGCAAAAAAAGATAATGACAAAGCTTAGATTTAACCCCGCAGCAATTATAACCCAGCCCGTCTACAACCTTGAAAATGCAAAATGGCTGAAAAATATATTTGATGAAGCAAAAGAGCAAACCAAAGCGGATACGGAGTTAATTTTTGGATTTTTTCCGGTGACAAGACTAAAAACCGCACAATTTTTAAACTCTCATGTAAGCGGCGTTCATATATCTCAGCTTTTAATGCAGCAACTCTCCTGCGCTAAAAAAATCGG
>JAIRKW010000030.1 GCA_031259875.1 Campylobacteraceae bacterium | reverse complement strand
TTTTTTAAGCCGATATTTGACTTTTTTAACTATAATACCTTCTTATTTTAAGGGATTGGCGTAAAATAAAATGATAAACAAACTTACTATCACATTCGGTTTTTTTTTGGAGAAAGTAGAATTTATCCTAAAATCTTTAGGGTTTAATCACTCGCAAAACAGAACCTTTGTACTGCATGTACTGTATTATTGCGATAAACATTTGAACATCAACGATATTGTGCAAAAAATAGATGAGACATTCTCCTGCAAACTGTCGCAAACTACCGTATACAATATAATCAATCTCTTTGAAAAACTCCAAATCGTAAACTCTCTCTCGCTGCCAAACGATATGGAAAAGCAAAAATTCTACGAATTGAACGTTTCATGCCACCACGACCACTTGATATGCAAAAAATGCTATAAAATAGTTGAATTTTACGATGCCAATCTTGAACATCTTCAAGACTCTTTCTGTGCTAAACAAAACTTTTTACTTTTATCTCACAGCCTGTTTTTGTTCGGACTTTGCGAAGAGTGCCAAAAGTCTGAACCATAAAAATTTCTTTTTGATAACGATTATAAACTAACTTTTTAACCTTTTTGTGGAAATAAGAGTTACAATTTCACAAAGGATATAAAAATGGATATTACAAAAGAACAAGTTTTACAAATCTCAAAGTATCTGTCTATTTTGCATCACACAAAAGGACGCATAAGAATCCGCATAAGCCCAAAAATAAAAGAGATGCAAAAAGAGTTCGAAAAGCTTGATATTTCGATTGAAAAAGCAAAAGAGCTGCCAAAAAAAATTAAAGGTATTAAAGAGTTTAAATTAATCGCTCTTCTTGGAACTATCACGATTTTATATGATGACGCGCTTTTTCCTGCTTCTATATTGGAAGATTTTGTGGAAGGCAAAAACAGCGAACAAGTAACTGCTTTTATAAATAAAATCGCAAAGGAGACAGCTTGAAGAAAAACAGAGACGAAATACTGCTTTTCAAAAGAAAAGTCAGTGCAAAAAGTCCATATCTAAAATATGAGCAGGCTTTGCGTATAGCTTTGTTTGCACATTTTCAAAGTTATGAAAAATTTAAAGCTGCAAATGAACTTTTTGATAATTTCCCAATTTTCTCGCAAGCTTTGCAAGTTCAGCTAAATGCCATCAGTGCTTTGGGCGTTTTGTTTGAAAAATATGACTTGCCGCTTGTGAAAAACAGCTGCAAATCTTACGTGAAACTTCCCGAAGATATCTTGCAAACTTGCGAAATTTTCATAGCAGATGAACTTAAAATGATTTTGATGTATGAGTATCTTTTGGACTTTTGTGAAGATAAAGATGATATAAAAGATACTTTTTACCGCTTGCAATCTCTATCCTGCAATGAACTGCTGCCAACTTTCAGAGCTTTTGTTTATAAAGGCGGAGATACGCTTGCAAATAATAAACTAGTAGATAAATTTAATGAATTCAGTGCATTGGCAAATGATATTTCAAACGGAAACATAGACCCGCAAAAGATAAATTCAGCTCTTAGTTCGCTGAATCTATCCATGCTTTCGGGTGCATTTTTAGGTGCACTCGGAGCGATACTCGCAAAAGAGATAAAAAAAGATGATAAGGAGTAAAAAATGAGCGGAATAGCTTTTTTAATAGGCGCATTATTGGGCGTTATTATTATTATTTATCAAATGAAATTTAGAAACATTTAAAAGGAGAAAATATGGCATTACCTATATTTATAGCAGGAGTTGCTGTCGGCGGATTGGCTGTTGTGGCTTTAAAAAACAGAGTTAAAATCGCCGAAGAGTTAAAAAGCGGCATAGAAAAAGCGAAAAAATTTGCTGAAGATAGTCTGCAAAAAACCAAAAAGCCTCAAAAAGAAATGAAAAAGGCAAACAGTAAACGCAGAGAAAAACCAAAAGCGCAAGAAACACAAAATGTTACCGACAATTGATACTGGAACTCCTCGTTCTGTAACAGGACATTTTGTAAGCGGTCTGCTGACAGCCGGCATATTAGCTTATAAGTCAAACAGCGGCAAAAAAATAACCTTAAAAAAAGGCGTAAAAATCGCCGTTCAAAGCGGAGCTGCCGCTGCAAGTGCGATTGCGGCGACTAATTACATTGGACATAGCAAATACTTCAATGCGGCTGTTTCGCTTGCTGTTGGAGTGGGGGCTTTATATTTGATTGAAAAATTACCATTATTAAAGGAGAACAGATGAGTAAAAAAAATAAAAAAATAAATCCGTACGTTAAAAACCAACAAAACGGCGGTTTTTTAAATACAAATTTTGGTTTTAAAGGCGGGGATTTTGTAGTCGGAGCATTGATAGGCGCTGGCATAGCTTATGTTTTAACAAATGAGAAAGCAAGTAAGGCTGTCTTAAAAACTTTAGCCAAAGGGACAAACTTTTTGCAATCTGGCTTTGAAGAGCTAAAAGAGCGTTTCGAAGACGCAAAAGCCGAAATTGAAGCTTAAGCACACGGTATGAGTCAATTTTTATGCAAACACCAAACCAAAACAAGAATGCGTTATGAGTGTTTGTTTATCAATAAAAAAACTGATATAGACGCGCTTGCTATACGCCTTGAGAGTTTAAACGGAGTTGTGAGTGCAAAAATAAACGATAAAGCACACACTTTTACGCTCTATTCAAATGGCTCATGGAACACCGGACAGATAGAAAAAGAGCTCTCAAATATAGACTTCAAATCTTTTTTGAAACAAAACAGAGTGTCAAAAAGTATCATCAATGCTCACAATCCGAACACATCAGGGCTTTTGCGCTCTTTTGCGGCTCTGGCTTTGACGCCGATGATTGCCAATGATACTTTGAAGTTTGCTATATCAACGCTTGGTTCTGCTCCCTTGTTTGCGAAAGGCGTAAACGACCTTCTAAAAAGCGGTCTAACATCAAAAGTATTGGAGTCCATGGCTGTAGGCGTATCGCTTGCGAGGAAAGATTACACTGCTGCCAACAGCACAAACGCGCTTTTGGAGCTTGGCGAATACATAGAAGAGACTACCGTTCAAAAAAGCGATGAACTAATCAAAGAGCTTGGAAAGCCAAATATCGACAAAGTTTGGATAGAAGAGGTAAAAGACGGCAAAAAAGTCTTGAAACAGATACCCTCACATTCCGTAAAGATAGGGGATATAGTCGTAGTAGGTGCAGGAGAGACTGCAGCCATAGACGGGCATGTGATAGCAGGCACTGCTACGGTCAATCAAGCTTCCATGACAGGCGAATATGAACCCATCAAAAAAGAGCGCGGCGATAGGATAATGTCAGGCGTTATCATAAAAGAGGGACAGCTAAAAGTATGGGCTGAACAAGTGGGCGACAATACGGCAACAGCAAGGATTAAGCACTATATTTTAAGCTCTCTTGAAGAAAAATCTGCCATAGGTTTAAAAGCTTCAAAATTAGCCGACAGATTAGTTCCTATAACTTTGGGATTATCGGCATTGTCGTATCTTATCACACAAAATACACAAAATGTAGCTTCAGTATTGCAGGCTGACTACTCTTGCGCTCTGAAACTTACAACTCCTGTGGCATTCAAGTCCGCCATAGCGCAAGCCGGCAAAAACGGCATTTTAGTTAAAGGCGCTAAAGTACTTGAAGCTCTCTCAAATGCCGACACTTTTGTCTTTGATAAAACAGGAACACTCACATATGGCGAACTTGAGGTTATCTCTGTCACATCATTTGATGAAAACTGGAGCAAAGAGGAGATTTTAAACTTAACGGCAAGCACGGAAGAGCACTATTTTCACCCTGTAGCAGAAGCAGTAGTAAGAGCAGCAAAAAAGCTTGGCTTTATACATATGCACCACGAAGAGGTAGAATTTATAGTAGCACACGGCGTAAAAACCGTGATTTCCGATAAAGACGTTACGATAGGAAGCAGGCACTTTTTAGAAGATGACGAAAGGATAAGCTTCAAAGAGCATGAGGGCAAAATCAACAAAAGCTTAGAAGATGGAAAAACAATACTTTATGTAGGTTATGACGGAAAGCTTTTGGGCATGATAGAGATGTTTGACAAAGTAAGGCAAAATGCAAAAAGCGTCATAAAAAAACTAAAAGAGCTTGGAGCAAAAAAGATAGTTATGCTTACAGGCGATGTAAATTCGCGCGCAGAGGCAATAGGCAAAGAGCTTGGAGTCGATGAAGTGTACGCAAATATGCTTCCTGAGTCAAAAGCCAAAATCATCAATGAACTTAAAGCCAAAGGCGAGAAAGTAGTTTTTGTGGGTGACGGCATAAATGATGCGCCGGCTCTAATAAGCGCTGATGTTGGCATTAGTATGTTCAAAGGTGCAGACATAGCAAAAGCAACGGCTGATATAAGCCTTATGAAAGACGATATAGAGGCTTTAATACAGATAAAGACATTGGCAAACAAAGCGATTGAGAGGGTTCATAAAAATTTCAATACCACAGTGGGCGTAAACAGTGCCATTTTATTTGGCGCAAGTACAGGAGTTCTAACGCCGGTAGCTACAGCGGCATTGCACAATGGCACAACCATCGCACT
>JAIRKW010000025.1 GCA_031259875.1 Campylobacteraceae bacterium | reverse complement strand
CGCTAAATTTTTTAAATTTTCAGGCTCCTATCTTTTGAAATACAAAAAAATAACGGCTGCAAGCATTGTCGCTGCTATTTTGTTATCTGCGGCTGGTTATTACATTTATGTTTGGCAGCAAAATCAGCCAAAGCCGATAGATGTTGCGCCGATTGATTACGCCGAAGTTCATGCGAGAGTATATGCTCCGGAGAGAACAAATTACGAAAACGATGAGATATTTTTTAATGATTTGTCTGTAAGCTTCAACAGAGCTGCCGCACCCATTGAAAATATTGGCGAAAATGCCAATATCACGGGTATCAAGCTTACTCCAGAAATAAATGGAACATGGAAATGGGTCAATGAATACTTGCTGAAATTCAGACCAAACGAGGATTGGCGTATCGGCGAAAGATACACTGTTAAATTAAATCCAAAAATACTTTTAAATGAGCAGGTGACGATAAGTAAAGACGAATATGAATTTAATACAACGCCTTTTAAGATAAATGTTACAAGTAAAGAGCTGTATCAAAATCCCGAAAAGCCAAGTGAAAAAAATGTAATATTTGAAATAAATTTCACACATCCTGTAGATACGGCAAGTTTTGAAAAACAGATATCTATGCAGCTTCAAGCTCCCAAAAAATACAAAATCGCCCCCAAACCGTATAAGTTTGCGGTCAGATATGACAATAAAAAGCTTAAGGCTTGGATAAGGTCTGAATTTGTAAAACTTCCTGAAGCAGACAGTGAAATGGTTTTAAATATCAAAAAAGGAGTCAAATCTTCACTTGGAGGAGACGGCGTAAATAAAGATTTGATGGCATATCAAAGCGTCTCAAGCGCGTATACGAACGTAGTAAGCAATATATTTTTGACTATCACAGAAAATGATAATTACGAGCAAGAGCAGATTTTGGTTGTTAAGCTCATAGACGGCGTCAATATAAATAAGCTCTCTTCACAGATAAAAGCTTGGGTATTGCCCAAAGACAAACCCAAAATCAAAAATCAAGATAGCATAAGAGATTATAGATGGAGTTACAGTGATGATATAAGTCCCGAAATTTTGACTTTTTCAAAACCGTTGGAATTGAAAATGGACGATATTGAGCTTGAGACGCAAAATATAGTAAGCTTTAAGTATAAAAATAAACCGGGCGAATATATCTATGTGAGTGTCGGAAAAGATATAGAAACAATCGGCGGTTATAAAGCAAAAAGCATATCAAGAGCCGTTTTAAATGTGCCCGAGTTTCCGAAAGTCTTGAAGTTCGCCAATGAAGGCGTGCTGCTCTCCTTAAAAGGTGAAAAAAAAGTCCCCGTTTTTACACGCAATACACAAGGATATCAGCTTGAGATAAACCGTGTCATCCCTTCGCAGTTGCAGCATTTGATAAGCTTTAACTCAAATTGGCAGTTTAGTCAAACCTCATTTGGGTACAACGCTGACAAATCTCATTTTACAGAACAGTTCACATACAATAAAACTCTGCCTGAAACAAACGGCGGTGAAGTTCTTTACGACGGCGTGGATTTGAGCGAATACTTAGGCAAAAACAGCAAAGATACAAAAGGCATTTTTTTAGTTACGCTCTCTTCGTGGAATCCCGAAGATAAAAGAGTGTCCGATTATGGTGTCGGCGGCTCAAGGATGATAGTTGTCACAGATATTGGCATTGTAGCCAAACGTTCAGTTGACAAATCACACGATGTGTTTGTTCAATCCATAAAAGAGGGAAGAGCCATTGAGGGAGCAAAAGTATCTGTACTTGGCAAAAATGGCGTAACTATCGCAAGCGAGATGACAGATAAGAATGGACATGTGCACTTCAAGGCTATAGACGATTCAAAACCATCGCTTTATCCGACTTTATATATAGTTCAAAAAGATAACGATTTATCATTTCTGCCATTTGATGGATATGCAGACAACAGAAGGCTTGAGTTTTCAAGATTTGACACAGGCGGCATACAAAATATCTTGGAGCGCGGCAGATTGAATGCTTATCTTTTTTCTGACAGAGGTTTATACAGACCGGGTGATAGCGTCAATATAGGCTCTATCGTGAGGGCTGAAGATTGGAGTATTCCTATAGGTGGAATTCCGGTAACCGCGTCTATTTATGATGCGAGGGGGCAGTTGTTTAAAAGTACGTATTTTACGATTGATGAGAGTGGATTTGATGAGCTTTCATTTACGACAACGCCTGATGCACCTACGGGAAACTGGATAGTTTATCTGCATGTTGCGAAAGACTATACAGATAAGCAAAAAGCAGGTATACTGCTTGGCTCTATCTCTGTTTCTATCAAGGAGTTTGAGCCTGACAGAATGAAAGCAGAGCTTAAGTTAACTCCAAGCAGAGTTAAAGGATGGCTCAAACCTGCAGAACTAAGCGCGGCTTTGAAGGTAGAAAACCTCTTCGGCACACCAGCGCAAAACAGACGCGTAACATCTTCTCTTATATTATCTCCTGCGGCGTTTTATTTTAAAGAGTATCAAGGATACCATTTTTATGACGGCTACTTTTCCAAAGAGCGGTTTGATATAGACCTTGAAGAGAGCAAAACGGACGAAAACGGCATAGCAGCATTAAATCTTTTATTGGAAGAGCACGAAAAAGCAAGTTATCAGATGGCTGTAGTTGCTGAAGCTTTTGAAGCAGGAGCAGGAAGAAGCGTCGCATCCGCAGCATCTGCTCTCATTTCGCCGAATGATTACTTGATAGGTGCAAAAGCCGACGGGGATTTGGGGTATATCAAAAAAGACGGCAGCAGAAAGCTAAATTTCATAGCTGTAAATCAAAATCTTACGCAAATAGAGCTGGAAAATTTGAGTGTTGAGATAGTAGAGCAAAAATATATTTCGGTTTTAACGCTTCAAGATTCGGGAGTTTATAAATATCAATCAAAACAAAAAGATATATCGCTTGGTGAAACACCATTTTCTATTGGCAGCAAAGGAAGTGATTATACCGTTGATACGAAAAAGCCCGGAGATTATAGACTGCTTGTCAAAAATGACAAGGGAGACATACTGTATAAAAATTACTACTCTATCGTGGGCAATGCAAATTTAGACCGCTCGCTGGAGAAAAATGCCGAACTGGACATAAAACTCTCCAAAACAGAGTTTAAAACCGGAGAAGAGATAGAGATTTATATCTCCACGCCATATACAGGAAGCGGACTTATCACGATAGAAAAAGATAAAGTTTATGCAAGCAAGTGGTTTAAAACAACTACTACAAGCTCTACGCAAAAGATAACCATACCGGAGGGTATAAAAGGCAACGGGTATGTTAATATCCAATTTGTGCGCGATTTTAACTCCGACGATATATTTATGAGCCCTTTAAGTTACGGCGTCGTGCCGTTTAAAATTTCACAGGATAAACAAAGCGCTAAGATAGAGATAAGTTCAACTAAACTTGTGAAGCCAAATCAAGATGTAACTATCAGCGTTAAAACAGATGAAAAGCAAAAAGTGATAGTGTTTGCCGTGGATGAGGGTATTTTGCAGGTATCAAATTATAGACTTGAAAATCCGCTGAATCATTTTTTTGCAAAACGTGCGCTTGATGTGCAAAGTTATCAGATACTTGATGTGATACTGCCGGAATTTAGTAAATTTGAGAGGCTCTCTTCCGCTGCCGGCGGCGGAGATGATAATGCTGCCAAACAAGCAGCAAACAGAAACTTAAATCCATTCAAAAGAAAGATAGACAAACCTGTAGTATTTTGGTCAGGTATCGTTGAGGTGGACGGCGAAAAGAGTTTCACATATAAAGCGCCGGATTACTTTAACGGTAAACTGCGCGTTATGGCAGTGGCAGTTTCCAAAGAAAAGATAGGCATAGCGCAGAGTGATACGACAGTAAGAGACGATTTCGTCTTGACGCCTAATGTACCGTTTACGGCAGCTCCGGGCGATATATTTGAAGTAACGCTTGGCGTTTCAAATAATATAGAAGATTTGGAGGACGGTGAAGTGATTTTAGCCGACGTATCGGCAGAGGTAACAAAACAGCTTGAGATTTTGGGCAATAAAACAGCAAAAATCAGTCTGGCAAAAAAAGATGAAGGCTTTGTGAAGTTTAATGTAAAAGCACTTTCAAAACTTGGCGGTGCGGAAATTAAATTTAAATCCTCCTATAACAGCGGCGATAAAACTTATTTGACTTCAAGAGTCGGCACGATATCCATAAGACCGGTAACGCCTTTTAGAACAAAAACTATAATGGGACGCATGGGCAGCAAGCAAGAGAGTATAGATGAGGGACTCCGCGATATGTACGATGCGTTTGCCGTAAGAGAAGCAGCTGTTGCTTTTTCACCGCTTGTTTTGGCAAACGGACTTACAAGTTATCTTGACAACTATCCGCACTACTGCTCAGAACAGCTTATAAGCGGTGCGATATCGGCTATGATACAAGAAGAGTATGCGGATTTTAACAGAGCAAAAAAAGATGGTACGCCCTATAACGGCGTAGCCTCTGTACTTCAATCCCGCCAAAATTCAAACGGCGCGATAGGATTGTGGCGCGCTACAGCTTACGGAGATATGTTTGTAAGCGTTTATGCGGCTCACTATCTTATAGATGCGCAAGAGAGAGGCAAAGCAGTCTCTTCGGATTTACTTAGAAGTTTAAACGATTATCTTGCAAGTTTGGCGGGCGATAATTATATAGAAAACTTGGATGGTTTGAGACTAAGAGCTTATGCGGTATATCTTTTGACAAGGCAGGGAAAGGTTACTACAAATCTTTTAAGTTCTGTGCAAAAATCATTGCAGCTTCACTATGAGAAGAGCTGGCAAAATGACATAGCCGCGCTTTATCTCGCTTCTACGTATAAGATGTTAAAAATGGACAAAGAGGCGGATACTCTTTTGAAAAAGCCGTGGGATGATTTGAGCAGAGCTTACAGCAGCGCATGGTGGTCAAGGGATTATTACGACCCGCTTGTTGTAAATGCTGCTGCTATATATCTTATCTCGAAACATTTTCCTGAAAAGATAAAAAGCATACCTTCTCAAGCGCTTGAAAATATGGTGATGATGATAAGAAGTGAACGCTTTACGACGACTTCGTCTTCCATGAGCGTATTGGCTTTGGACAGCTACTCTAAAGGTTTAAATGCGCTTGATGGCGAAAAAACACTTTCTGTTGAAGCCAAAAGCGGCAGAGATAAAGCAAGGCTTATTGCGGAAATGAAAAATTTAGCCAAAGGCAGCTTTGAAAAAGGCGATACGGAGATTATATTTACCAATCCTTCACAACTGCCCGCTTGGTACTCTGTAGTAGAGGAGGGATATGATACCGCCGTGCCCAAAGAAGCCGTGAAAAAAGGTTTGGAAATTTACAGGGAATACACAGATGAGAGCGGCAATGGAGTTTCACAGATAAAACTTGGAGAAAAGATAAATGTTACTGTGAGAGTAAAATCCAATTCCAAAGAGGGCACAGGAAATATCGCTGTTGTGGATTTGCTGCCCGGTGGTTTTGAAGTGGTACGGCAGCCTTTAAATTGGCAAAGCAGTAATAACGAATATTACGACGACGAAGAGTATGAAGAGGAGTATAACGACAGATTTGTCTCCCCGATAGCGTTTGGCAGAACCACTTGGGATATTGATTATGCTGATGTTAGAGAAGATAGGGTAATCATATATGGTACAGCCAGGGCAGAGTCAAAAGAGTTTGTTTACCAGATAAAATCTACAAATGCAGGCACATATCAGATACCTCCTTCATTTGCGGAAGCTATGTATGACAGAGAGATACAGGCAGTATCAGCGGATGTCGGAAATATAACGGTCTTACCGGCCGAGTAGATATGCAAAGGCTAAAACGCCTTTTAGGCAATATTTTTATCTTAACGGCGGTTGTGGTTTTAGCATTTATTTTGCTAAAACTTACAATTCCGCGCCCTGATTTCTCAAATCAATTTTACTCTACCGTTTTTTATGATAAAAACGGCAAACTTTTACGCTTGACTTTATCAAAAGACGGTTATTACAGAGTGCACACTCCTTTGAATGAGATATCAAAAGATTTGATTGATGGAGTTTTGCTGCATGAAGACAGATGGTTTTACCGCCATTTTGGGTTTAATCCCATAAGCTTAATTAGAGGCGGCTGGATAACTTACATCAAAAACGGCAATAAACAGGGCGGTTCAACTATAACTATGCAGTTGGCTAGAATGCATTGGAAGCTCAATACGCGCTTGGTTGGCGGAAAACTAATGCAGATTTTAAGAGCTGTGCAAATAGAGCTTTTTTATTCCAAAGACGAGATTTTGGAGGCTTATCTAAATTATGCTCCATACGGCAGAAATATAGAAGGCATAGGAGCGGCTAGTTTGATATATTTTGATAAGACTCCCGATAAACTAACTCTTCCCGAATCTTTAACTCTAGCCGTACTTCCGCAGTCTCCAAGTTACAGGATAGATAAAAACAGCGGTTATGTCGGCGAAAAACTAATTAAAGCCAGAAACGAACTGTTTGAAAAATGGCGCGGTGTTTACGGTGCAGATGAACTCACAAGTGCACTTTTTACACTCCCGTTTACGCTAAGACAGCCTGAAAATCTCCCTTTTCGCGCTCCGCATTTTATAGAACAGCTTTTGAAGGATGATTTTAACGCAGGTGTTGTAAGCTTGAAGGTAGATACAACTCTTGATTTAAAACTTCAAACAATGCTTGAAACGCACATCCGCTCTTATGTCGGCCGTAACTTAAACAGAGGTATCAGTAATGCTGCCGCGCTTTTGGTTGATACAAGAGATATGAGTGTTGCAGCGGCTGTCGGTTCGGCTGATTATTTTAACGACGATATAAGCGGACAGATAAATGGTTTTAATATCAAACGCTCCCCGGGCTCTACTCTAAAACCTTTTATATACGCGCTTGCTGTTGAACAGGGGATTATACACCCGCAAAGCATTTTAAAAGATGTGCCGACGAGTTTTAGTTCGTATTCACCTGAAAATTTTGACAACCGTTTTGCCGGACCGCTAAGCGCTGTCGAAGCACTTATCAGAAGTAGAAATATCCCCGCTGTGTATCTTAACAGCAGACTGAAGAATCCTAATTTTTATACCTTTTTAAAAAAGGCTGGAATCAGCAGAATGGCTGGAGAAAATCATTACGGATTGGCTTTGGCTTTAGGCGGGGGCGAAGTTACGATACTGGAAGAAGCGAAGCTTTATGCTATGCTCTCATCCGGCGGAACGATGCGTGAAATACGTATGCGAAAAGAACAGCCTGCAAGTGAAGGTATTCGGCTTTTAGGCAAAGAGGCGGTATTTATAACTCTTGATATGCTCTCTAATATGCCAAGGGCAGACAGTGTCGCAGCAGAAACACAAAAAGTGCCGATATATTGGAAAACGGGCACATCGTGGGGGTTTAGGGATGCGTGGAGTTCGGGAATAGTCGGGCAGTATGTATTGATAGTCTGGCTTGGAAATTTTGACAACAGCGGAAATCCCGCATTTATCGGAGCCAACAGCGCTGCGCCGCTTTTTTTCAATATAGTAAACAGCCTTCAAGCCAGTGAGAAACTCTATGATGTAAACAAAATAATCCCTGAAAATGTTAAAAAAGTGGACGTTTGTCTTTCAAGCGGCGATTTGGCGACTGTATGGTGCAAAAGAAAAGGCAAAAGCTGGTTTATCCCGGGAGTTTCTCCTATCAGAGTAGATACGGTTTACAGACCTGTGGTTATAGATAAAAAGACAAACCTTCCGGTATGCAGCGGCAAAAAAAGCGCAGATACCAAAGTAGAAGTTTACGAGTACTACTCATCGGATATTTTGGATATTTTTAAACGCGCGGGACTGCCCAAACGCGAACCTCCGAGCATGAAGCATTGCAGGCAAAATCTTGATTTGAATATTGGTATAAATCCGTCCATTACATCGCCTTTAAAAAATACGGTATACACGATGCAGCAAAGCAAAAAAGAGAAAGAACGCATTATGTTTTCGGCTGTTGCGGATGCCGATGTTAAAACGCTTTATTGGTTTGTTGATGATGAGTATATAGGCAGCAGTGAGCGGTCTAAATCTATTTTTTGGCTTCCGGATAAAAGCGGCAGATTTGAGATAAGAGCAATAGACGACCATGGACGCTTTGACAAGCGGATTGTACAAGTGGCGGTAATAAAATAGGTTAAAAGGTTAATCATAAGAGCTGGTAAGATATAATTTGTGAAATTTTGAAAGAAGTGAAAAGTGGTAAAATACATTTTTATATTTTGTGGGTTTTGGTTGTTAATTATAGCGGCGTTTGCGGTTATATTTGCTATTGCTGACAATTTTTTTACTGTCAATGGTTTGAACAGTCTGCATATATATGTTGTGGGATTGGCCTCTGTATTTACCGCTGCTGTGTTTGTCAAATGGCAAAAAAAAGAGCCTTCGGGCAGTGAAAAGCTGTTTTTTGCATTAATTGTTACCGCTATCATGCTGGTATTATCTATTGTTATGAGTTTTATGAAATCAGACGAAGCAGACATTGTCTCTTATATTTTTTCAGCAAAAATTTATATATTGATTAAGATATTTTCAGAATTTGTCATAATATATGGTACATTCCATTTTTACACGAAAAATGCCATAAAAAAACAAATAAAGTCCGATGAAGCGGATTAAAATAGCAAAATATATTTTTCATATTGATTTGGATATCGCTGGGGTTGTATCTATATAAATTTGACATAGAATACGGCAGTAATTTAGAAGTAGTTATTATCGGTGCTCTGTTTAC
>JAIRKW010000184.1 GCA_031259875.1 Campylobacteraceae bacterium | reverse complement strand
TTTTTTAATGATATATTCTCCGACTTCGGCTGTGAACATTCCCATTATTATGAGGATTGCTCCGAACAGCTGTAAGTTTGTAAATATCTCATTTGCAAAGAAATAACCCACAATACCTGCAGCTATGGGTTCAAACGTAAATATAATGGCTGTTTTTGCGGATGAGGTGAGTTTTTGCATGGCAGTCTGCACAAAAAACGCAAAAACTGTTGCAAAAACAGAGGTGATAATAACTGCTTTTATAAACAGATAATCAAATTTTGGCGGGAATATGGGATTTTCAAGCGCAAAAATACCAAAAAAACAAAATATGCTAACTGCAAAAAACTGCACCAAAACCAGTAAATATGTATCATATTTTTTTGTGTAAAATCCTGTAAAAACTATCTGAAGTGAAAACATAACGGCACAGATAAGCGCGTAAAATTCGCCTTTGCCCATACTTATCTGGGCGTTTGCGCTTAGGAAATAGAGCCCCAAAGCGGCTGTGAGAGCTCCTATACACGAGTATAAAGAGACATTTTTTTTGAAGATTATCAGCAGTGCAAACGGGATGATTACAACGTTGAGCCCCGTGATAAATCCGACAGTCGAAGAATAAGTGTAAACAAGCGCGAACGTCTGAAAAGCGTATCCCAAAAACAAAAAAGCGCCCAAGATAAAACCTGCAAAAATAGTCTCTTTGTCTATCATGCGAAAGCGTTTAATGCTAAAAAACGCCATCAAAATGGCAGCAAGCAAAAATCGCCAAAGCAAAAACGTATAAACTGGTGTCTCTTTTGTGGCGTCCTGCACTATCAAAAATGTAGAACCCCATACGATAGCAACTGCTAATAGTGACATATCCGCACTAAATCTTTTCAAACGACTTGTCAAATTTACTCCTGTTTTTTTAAAAAATCGTAATTTTACTACATTTTTATGTATAGCCTGCTAAAATCTGTTTTTATTCACAAGAAAGGCAAAAATGGACGATGCCATAATCCGAATGATTGACGTAGAGAAGTATTACGGCGATTTTTGTGCGCTGAAAAAAGTAAACTTCCAAGTTGCTAAAGGTGAAATCGTCGTTATATGTGGTCCCAGCGGCAGCGGTAAATCAACTCTCATACGCTGTATCAATCGCCTGGAAGATATAAGCGGCGGCAAAATTATAGTAGATGGGTTTGATATCTACTCTAAAAAGACAAATTTGAATGAAGTTAGAGCCGAAACGGGTATGGTGTTTCAACATTTCAATCTTTTCCCGCATTTAACGATATTGGAAAATATCTCCATAGCTCAAAGAAAAGTCAAAAAATATCCGCGTGCCAAAGCAGATAAAGAGTCTATGAGACTGCTTGAAAAGATGGGATTGGCGCATAAAGCGCACGGCTATCCAAATGAACTTTCAGGCGGCCAAAAACAAAGAGTGGCGATAGCAAGGTCATTGGCGATGAAGCCTAAAATCATACTTTTTGATGAGCCGACTTCCGCTTTGGACCCCGAAATGATAGGTGGAGTACTTGATGTTATGAGAGAGCTTGCCAAAGAGAATTTTACTATAGTATGTGTAACTCACGAGATGGGATTTGCCAAAGAGGTCAGCGACAGGGTGGTGTTTATGGATCATGGCGAAATAGTAGAAGAAGGCGCGCCCAAGGATTTTTTCAAATCTCCCGCAACGCAAAGGGCGCAGAGATTTTTGCAGGAAGTTTTGAGTCATTAAACTATACAAAGGAAAATTATGCGTAAAGTTTTATTAGCACTGTTTATGCTTTTCTCCGCTCTTTATGCGGACGATATTGATTTGTGGAAAAAATCCACGCTGAATACTATTTTAAAAAGAGGTGAGCTTATAGTTGGGCTTGAACCTGGATATATACCTTTTGAAATGAAAAGTAAAAAAGGTGAAGTTATAGGCTTTGATGTGGATATGGCAAAAGCTATGGCGGATGCTATGGGCGTGAAACTTACATTGATTCCTACGGAATGGGATGGGTTGATACCATCTCTTTTGACAGGCAAAATTGATATTATTATCTCAGGCATGACGATGTTTCAAGAGAGAAATCTCAAAGTCAATTTTATAGAACCGTATATGACTGTGGGGCAGACGCTTTTAGTGGCTAAAAAACATAAAGGCAAAAAGTGGCAGGAATTGGACAAAAAAGAGTATACGATAGTCACGAAATTCGGTGTAAGTGCTGAAGTGGCGGCAAAGAAAATCTTTAAGAATGCTAAGTTAAAAACATTCGGTTCGGAAGCCGAGAGTGTGCAGGAAGTACTCAACGGCAATGCCGACGCTTTTATATTTGACAAACCGTTCAACAGTATGTTTATGATAGAAAAAGGGAAAAATTCACTTATTCATCTAACTGACGAACTTACTTACGAGCCTCTTGGCTGGGCTATCAGAAAGGGAGATCCAGACTTTGTAAATTGGCTTGAGAATTTCTTAAACCAAATCAAACACGACGGCGTTTATGATAAAATTTATGAGAAATGGTTCATAAGCGATAAATGGCTCCCGCAAGTTTTATGAAGGAGTAAAACATGAAAAAGATAGTTGCTTTCTTGATGTTTTGCGCCGCGTTTGTATACGCGGACGATGTTAATCTGTGGAAAAAATCTACATTAAATACTATTTTGGCAAAGGGTGAGCTTGTAGTCGGCTTGGACCCTGGATATATGCCTTTTGAGATGAAAACCAAAAAAGGAGAACTTATAGGTTTTGATGTGGATATGGCAAAAGCTATGGCTGAAGCTATGGGCGTGAAATTGAAGTTAGTTCCGACCGAATATGACAGTATCATTGCTTCTTTAACTACAAATAAATTTGATATTGTTATTTCAGCTATGACGATAACTTTGGAGCGAAACCTTAAAGTCAATTTTGCTAAACCATACATAAACATAGGACAGACTTTGCTGGCAGCCAAAAAACATAAAGTCAAAAAGTGGCAGGATTTGGACAAAAAAGGCTTTATCATCACAACAAAGCTTGGTGTTACGGGTGAAATAGTCGCAAAGAGAATGTTCAAAAATGTTCAGGTAAAGACTTTTAATACCGAAGCTGAAGCGGTGCAGGAAGTTATCAATGGCAATGCCGACGCTTTTATATATGATAAACCGTTCAATGATGCTTTTATGCTCCAAAAGGGTAAAAATTTTGTTGTTCATTTAAGCGACGAACTTACTTACGAGCCTCTTGGCTGGGCTATCAGAAAGGGAGATCCAGACTTTTTGAACTGGCTGAATAACTTTTTAAATCAAATCAAACACGACGGCACTTATGACAAACTTTATGAAAAGTGGTTTGTAAACAATAAGTGGCTTGCACAGGTGATGTAATGATAAAACACCATACTCCGTTTTTTGAAAATAAAATTGTCGGGCATGTGATAGCCGTTCTTATATTTGCAGCTCTTGGCACGGCACTCTATTATGCTACTACTGTGAAGATAAATTATATTTGGCAGTGGAACAGCATTCCGGACTATTTTGCATATCAAGAAAAAGAGGAGATAAAAGCTCCTTACAGCGGTGATATAGTCGTAAAAGATGGC
>JAIRKW010000094.1 GCA_031259875.1 Campylobacteraceae bacterium | reverse complement strand
CTCTTTGCACTTTTTGCATCTGTAGATACTTTCGCCGCGTATGATTTTATTGTGTCTGATGGATGTAATGATATGCTCGCAGCAGGCGCATTTGTAGCGGTAGGTTTTGAAAGTTCTGCTGTTTTTAAGACGGTAGTTAATGTTTGATTTTTTATATGGAACACCATTCAAGCTTTCCATAATGCTTTTCCACTCTCTGCCGTGCGGTTTACTTTTTATAAACAGCTCCATTTGCACGGCATGAGCAAATTCATGCGTTAAAACATCTTTGATATAATGCTCACGAAATCTTTTTAAAAGCTCGGCGTGAAGCCTAATGATATAACTCTTTTTATCTTCTTTGACGCATTGACCTATGAGGCGGCTGCCCTTGAGGTTAATTTTAATGGTGGTTTTGATTTTGAGATTGTATTTAACGAGAGCTTTTTGCTTCAAATCATTTAAGAAATATACGATTAAATCCATAAAACATTGTACACAAATTCAGATAAAACTTTAAGCAGGATTAATGCTTGGCGTGAATGCTTTTGTGTCTACAGTTACTTTTGTGCCGACTTTAACTCTGCTGATTTCGCTTTCATCTGCCACCACTTCTACAATCTGCTGCCCTATAGCAGTAACGGCAACATATATCGCATCTACCTTTTTTATTTCCAATAGTTCACCCTCAAATGAAAACTTTTGACTGCCGCTTGTTTTTAAATACTGTTCCATATGTGCTCTAAATTCTTTTTTAAAAGAGAATTTTTCGAGAGATTTATATATTTTTTGCTGACAAGCAGATGCTTTTTATTTACCATCAACGCTTATTTTTTCATACATAACCCCTTATCGGCAAAGAAGCTTTATTGAAAAAATAGTAATTAAAAAGGAAAGAAAAGAGATTTCTTATGACGCGGCGAGGCAATATTGTGCTTAAAAAAGAGCATAGGCGAAAAGTCACTTCTTATATATGAGCTAAGAGGCATTTTAATACTGCCGTTTTTTGCATTCAAAGAGATTTCTCCGCCTTGCTTGGCGCACTCTGCTAATGGTTTAATAATATTCTCATCATCCGAATAAAGCAGGTCAAACGTTTCAAGCGGACCTATACCGGCAGATATAATATAAATTTTTTTATCTGCCCGACTTGTTCCTTCAAAATAGGTGTAAAAATTGTCAAGTGAAGTGATTTTGGGATTTTTGAGTTCAAATATAAAAATTGTTAAAGAGTCAAGCGACACAATAAAAGTAAAACTGCTGTCCAAATTTCCTTGTTCATGTACGAGTATGCTTTCATTGCTTTGGTAAAAACTCCTCTTTACATTTATTTTGCCAGCATAGTATGAAGAGCCAAGATAGCTTAATGGCAGTAGATTTTCACAATTTGCCGCTTTAAACAGTACTCCGTTGCCGGCTTTTTTCAGCGAAATAGAGAGATTTTGTGCGGTACATCCACAATACAACAGCGTAAACAGTAAAAATATAAACTTTTTCATAATATATAAATATAGCGTATTAATACTAAAATTTGATATACTTTTGCATTAGTTTTTGAAAGGCGCAAAATGAAAACCGGCGATAAAGGCATAAAGCGGATACTCAAAGCGTTTATATATTCAACCGAAGGATTTTTGGAGAGCGTCAAAAGCGAAGCGGCATTTAGGCAAGAGTTGGTACTGTGCGCTGTACTGCTTGTTGTGGCTTTATTGTTGCCTATTTCTACTATAGAAAAACTTTTTTTAATCAGTTCACTGTTTTTGGTATTACTGATGGAACTTGTCAACACCGCTATAGAAGCGGTTGTGGATAGGATTTCAAGTGAAATTCATCCTCTCTCCAAAAAAGCCAAAGACATCGGAAGTCTGCTGGTTTTACTCTCTTTTATCTATCTTGGATTAGTCTGGGCGGTTATCATAGCAGCTCTTTTTTAAGCGTATTTACATTAAACGAAAAAGTTGAGCCCTCGCCAAAGCAGCTTTTTACCTTAAGCTCCAACGCGTGCATTTTTAGTATATAGGAGACAAATGTCAGTCCAAGTCCCAACGAATTGTCCCAGCTTCTGCCCTCCACGCGGTAAAATTTATCTGTAATTTTGCTTATCTCCTCTTCAGCGATGCCAATACCGCTGTCCTTGACGCTGAAAATACCATCTTTCAGGCTGATGATTACGTCATTTTCGGAGTATTTTAAGGCATTATTGATGAGATTTGAGATGACTATCTCCATCATTTGAGCGTCTGCAAAAATGAATGTTTTTTCACCGCTATAAATGAGTTTTCTTGACGGCTCTGCAATAGAAAACGAAGCAACAGTTTCATCTATCAGCTCGTCAAAATCAAATTCGCAGCTTTTTGGAGCAAGCTCTCCGCTCTCAAGCTTTGAAGCAAGTGAGAGCCTGTCTATCATATCGGAGATTTTTTGAGCATTTTTCAGTATCTTCTCTAAAAACTTTTTTCTTATTGGCAAGTCTATATTTTCATCCTCATTCAATGTTTGCGCGTATCCTATAACAGCAGCTATGGGATTTTTAAATTCGTGTCCGATAGCGGAGATGATATCGCTTTTTTGGCGGCTCATAAGCTTTATTTTAGCTGTGTATTTTCTCTTCTGTTTTGCTCTTTTTTCAAGCCTTTTTGCAAGTTTTTTCAGATATGTTCCAAGTTCTGCAAACTCTTTTGCAAAGCCAAAATGAAACTCTTTTTTGTACTCTTTATTGGCTAGCGCGTCAAATGCATAATTAAGTTTTGCAACTTCATTTCGTATATTTTTGCTAAATCCGCTTATCCAAAAAAAGCCTATCAATAAGGCTGAGGCAAAAATGACCGTAATGCTCATCCAAATGACGTAAAAGCTCTTCATTACAAGATTTAAAGGAGTGGTAACGCGCACAAAATAGAATGTTTTGTCTATTTTTATTCTGCTTGCCACATTCAAAAAATCTTCCTTCAAAGTGTGCGAATACCTAACCGCCGTACCGTATTCTTCAAGCCTTGCCTGCATTATTTCAAGTCTGTTGTTGTGATTTTCCATAACCTCTATATCTGCTGCGCTGTCAGCCAGCACTATGCCGTCGTCACCGATAATGGTTACGCGCATACCAGAACTTTCTGCAACTTCCTTTACATAAGCGTCGAAATCGCTTTTGTACACAACGGAGGATTTAATGATGCTAAGTACGGTTTTTAGAAGATTTTCATATCTGTCGAATTCCATCTGCTTGCAGACAAAATAACTTGCCGTGCCGAATATGAACACAAGTATCAGCATCATTAAGGTTAGCTGTTTTGCTACGTGCTGATGAAGTCTTAGCATAATATGTAACCCACTCCCCAGATGGGTTTGATGTATTTTTTCTTTTTATCGGGGTCAATCTTTTTGCAAAGTCTGCTTACTGCGACATTGACGGTCTTTTCTTGAAATACTTCGTCATCTTGCCAAATCTTTTCAAGTAAAAAATCACGATTTAAAACACTGTTTTTATTTTGTATAAAAAGACTTAAAAGCTCGAACTCAAGCTTTGTAAGGTCGGCTTTTTCATCATTCACAAATACTTCGCGAGAGTCGAGATTGAGTAGGATATCCCTAAAACAGACATGTTTTGCTTCATGTTTTGTTCTGCTTATCAAAGCTTTGGCGCGCAGGATAAGCTCCCCCATATTAAAAGGTTTTTTGAGATAATCATCCCCTCCTCTCAAAAATCCTTCTTCCACTTCGCTGTCTTTATCTTTTGCCGTTACAAAAATAACCGGAATATTTATCCCTTTTTTGCGAAGATACTCTACAAATTCGCTTCCTTCGCTCTCTTTCAAATTTCTGTCCACAACCAAAAGATGGCACTTTTCTTCACTTAAAAACTTTTCTACATTTTTTATGGACAAAAAGCCGATAGCGTCGAATCCAGCTTTATTTAGATGGAACTCCATCAACTCCAGCAAATCCTGCTCATCTTCTATGATAACTACAGTGTCCTGCATAAAGCTCCTAATACAGTTTAAGTTCTCCGCCGCTTTTAGCAAACAGTACGAGTTTTGCTACGGCTACAGCGCGGTCAGCCATCTTTTCAAGTTTTCTTACCGTATTTAAAATTTTAGCATAGTTGGCTATAAAATCATCACTTAACGTATTTAAATCCAACACATTTTTTTCCATTAAAGCGTATAAATCATCACTTTTATTCTCTTCTACCATCACTTTTCTGTATAACTCTTCGACATTATCTTTGCTTCCGATAAGGCCAATTGCTGTTGTTACTGCGCTCATAGAAGCTTTGTAAAGCTGTGTTACATACTCTTTTAAAAGTACAAAGCGTCCGGCGTCGTCTATATAGAGGGTTATATTTTTGGCAAATCCTCTTAAATTATCAGCCATTCTTACAAATTCATTTGTTATTTTAAGATACGACACAAGTTCTCGCAGGTCGCCTGCCTCTGCGCCGAAAAGTGCTAAAGAAGCCACTATTTCATTATCTGTTCGGTTTGCGTCGGCGTCTATATTTTTGAGTTTGTCGCGCGCTTTTTCGAGCCACTCTTTGTCGCCGTCCAAAAGAGCTTCTGATACCATAGAGCCTGCATCTATTATCATAATGCCTATTTTACCGATGGCGCTTCTTATTTTATTCAGCTTTTCCTCGTTTTGCAAAAGCATAACTATCCTTTGTTATTAAAATTGCAGGATATTACTTAAAAACTGTTACCAAACCATAACAGCTTTTTTGTAACTCTTTCGAAATAAAAAACGCCTATACTTCTTGTCATAAAATATTTTTAGGAGACAAAAATGTTGAAAAAAAGTATCGCAGCTTTACTGCTGTGTTCTGTGGGCTTAATCGCGGCGGATAAAATTAACGGCGCAGGAGCATCATTTCCAGCACCTGCTTACTTTGGCTGGGCGTATTCATACGGACAGGAGAGCGGCAGTGAGATAAATTACCAATCTATAGGTTCAGGCGGCGGAATCAAACAGATAACCTCAAGAGTTGTTGATTTTGGTGCAAGTGATGAACCGCTTACTAATGATGATTTGAAGAGTGCGAAACTTCTGCAGTTTCCATCCCTCATCGGTTCTATAGTTTTAGCTTACAATATAAATGGCGTCAAAGACGGCGAGTTGAAGCTAAAAAATGAAGTTTTAGCCGATATATATCTTGGCAAAATCAAAAAATGGAATGATGCCAAAATCACCAAAGACAACCCAAATATAAAACTTCCAAATGCCGATATAACGGTTATAAGACGAAGCGACGGTTCAGGTACGACATTTAACTTCACAAGTTTTCTAGCAGGTGTCAGTAAAGAGTGGAAAGACAGTTTTGGCGTTGGAAAAGCGATAGATTGGGCTGTAGGAATCGCTGCCAAAGGTAACGAAGGGGTTACATCTATGATAGCGCAGACACCAAACTCCATCGGTTACTTAGAAAATGCCTATGCGCTTAAAAACAATCTCCCGCGCGCCGTACTTACAACCAAAAGCGGTAAATGGGTAAGCCCTAATGACGACAACTTTAAAGCTGCCGCAAAAGGAGCTAAATGGAGCAAAGCCGATAATTTTTACCAGCTTTTGGTTTTGCAAGAAGGCGATAACGCTTATCCTATCGCAGCGGCTACATTTATACTTTTGCCAACGGACAAGCTGGATACAAACAAAAAAATAGTTACATTTTTTAATTGGGCGTTTGAAAAAGGCGATAAAGAGTTGACAAAATTGGGCTATGTTCCGCTTCCTGTTGAAACCAAAAATCTTATCCGTGAATATTGGAAAGATAATAAGCTAAATTGATTTATGTTTGCAAATAATGAAACTTGGTCAAGAACTCTCTTGACTGTCATGGGTTGGACAGCTTTTGCCTAACCCATGTTTTATTAATGTATCTCTTTTCCATCATCTCTTCATTGTGAAATACTGAAAGTATTGTGATAGTTCAGCAGTACAAAATGTTCCAAACTTCAAACTGTAAGTGCTTTTGTTGTCATATTGCTATTGTAAACTATTGCA
>JAIRKW010000065.1 GCA_031259875.1 Campylobacteraceae bacterium | reverse complement strand
TTAATCTAAATTTTTATAAACTTGTCGTAAAATCCGATTTTTGAAAGTAAAGGCGGTAGTTATGATTCCTTTTACAGATGAAGAGTTAATGCCTGTAGTGTCTAAGATTTTGGACAAGGTAAGACCTATGCTGGTGCAAGACGGCGGAGATATGAAGCTTCTTGCCATCAAAAACGGACGGGTTTTTATACAATTTCAAGGCGCTTGCAATGGTTGCGCGTCAAGCGATGTAACGCTGAAATTTGGCGTTGAAAGACAGCTTCGCATAGATATACACCCAGAGATGGAAGTTGTAAATGTTCCTGTTGGAAGCGAGATAGATGAAATACGAAATTAAAAATCAAGACTTTAAATACATAACAGACAATTCAAATGAAGTAGACCATGAAACAGCATTTGTAAAAACTGCGCAAAATGCCGTATATGAAACACAAGCTTTGAAAAATGGGTGCAGAAAAGTTTTAAACATAAACGAGTGTTTTAAAGTTTTGGGCATTAATCCTGATTTAAAGATTGTCGGCATAACCGGCACAAACGGCAAAACAACGACTGCTGCTGCTATATATTCAATGCTTTTGGATTTAGGCAAAAAAGCAGGTCTGCAAGGTACGCGCGGCTGTTTTATAAATGACAAATGTGCGGATGATAAAAGCTTGACGACGCCTTCTATTTTGCATACGCTTATTAATATGCAAAAGGCTTCTGATGACGGGTGTTCGTATTTTGTGATGGAGGTAAGCTCTCATGCGATTGTGCAGGAGCGCATAGAGGGGCTTGGATTTGCACTCAAAGTTTTTACGAATATTTCGCAGGACCATTTGGATTTTCACAAAAATATGAGAGATTATATAAGTGTAAAAAGTTCGTTTTTTGACGATGATACACCAAAACTTATCAATAAAGATGATGAAAATATAAGATACAATCTTAAAAATACGCTCACTTACGGCATTGAAAAACCGTCCACTTATCAAATCACCGCTTACGCCTTAAAAGGCGGGATAGAAATGGCAGTGCAGTATGCAAATAAAACATACGCGTTTTCAAGCGCACTTCAAGGAAAGTTTAATCTATACAACATTTTAGCTGCTGTTTCAGCCGTTCATATTTTGGAAAAAGCCTCTTTTGAAAAGATAAACGAAGCGCTTGCAAATTTTGCAGGTGTCAGCGGACGCATGGAGATTGTAAGCTCAAAACCTTTGGTGATTGTAGATTTTGCACACACGCCTGATGGTATAGAGAAGGTTTTGGAAGCGATGAGGGAAAATGAGCTTGTTGTAGTTTTTGGCGCAGGAGGCGACAGAGACAGACTCAAACGTCCCATTATGGGAAAAATTGTACAAAGATATGCAAAAAGGATATATATAACAAGTGACAATCCAAGAAGCGAAAATGCGGAAGATATCATAGAGGATATTGCGCTTGGCATTGGAAAAAAAGAGGGCGTTTATAAGATTGCCGACAGAAAAGAGGCTACGACAGAGGCGTTGAAAAGTTTGTGCGAAAAAGAGGTTTTGATGATACTTGGAAAAGGCGATGAGACTTATCAAGAGATAAAAGGCATCAAATATCCGTACAGCGACAAAGAGGTCGTGCAAACGTTTTTAAAAGCAAAAAATTGATAAAATATAAACTTAGCAAAATAAAAGGGTATGGCAATGATGTTTGAAATGCTTTACAGCAAAATCCATAGAGCCACGGTTACAGATGCAAATTTAAATTACGCAGGCTCTATAACGATAGATAGAGATTTGATTGATGCGGCAAAGCTAAAAGTTGGGCAAAAAGTAGACGTTGTGAATATCAATAACGGCGAGCGCATAAGCACATATGTGATAGAAGGCAAATGCGGCAGCGGCACTGTCTGTTTGAATGGGGCTGCTGCAAGAAAAGCGCAGATTGGGGATAAAGTCATCATAATATCTTATGTTATGATAGACGAAAAAGAGTTGGTTGATTTTAAACCTGCCGTCATTTTGGTAGACGAGAAAAACAGTATCGTAAAAACGGAGGAGAGTCTTTAATGTTAGACGGATTTGATTTTTCAAAAATGGGTTCAATGTTTGAAGAGGCTCAAAAAAAGGTGCAGGAGCTTCAAGAAGAGGCTAAAAACAAAACTTTTACTGCAAAAAGCGGCGGCGGACTTGTGAGTGTGAGTATAAACGGCAGTGCGGAAGTGATAGATATCACAATAGACGATTCGCTCTTGTCAGACAAAGACTCTATGCAGATTTTACTTATAAGTGCGGCAAATGACGCTTTAAAGATGGTAGAAGAGGACAGGAAGTTGTTAGCTTCAAAAATGTTGGGCGGCTTTGGAGGTTTAAGAGGTTGAAGACCAAAACCTTCGTTAAAAATATAGAAGCTATGGTTGTGAGGGCGTTTGAGAAACTATACCTCGAACATCCTGATTTTAAGCTCTATACGGTTTTGATTTATGCAGACATTGACGAAGATAAAAACAGAGCCATTTGCAGCATAGGTTTTGACGACTTGCAAAATTCGCTTAAATGCACCAAAATTTGGCAGGACTCCTTACATTCAAAAGATGAAGCCAAATATGAAATTAGAACTAGAACTTATAATCCGCAAGATGTTCTTCTAAGCAGAGTTGAGAGCATAGAGTGCGATGATATTGATGTAAAAGAGGCAGTGTCTGCGCTGAAAACTTCTAAGGGTTTTATGCCCGTACTTGTCAGCGCAATTGCAGAAGCCAAAAAATTTAGTAACATGTGTGAAAAAGCAGCGCTTGCGGTTGAGTTTAAGCAGTGGTATTTTGGACGCGCTGTATATGATATAAAGTTCAGCGAAAAAGCCGCATACCAAAGACATAATCTTAAATACAAGATTTTGTTTGTACTAATACTACTGTTTGCGGCATATAAGCTTTTATTTTAAAGGATTTTTGATATGTTGGAAGAGTTTGAAAAATTTTTACAAACGCACATTTTAAAAGTGCAGAGTTTTCATCCGTTTTATAATGAAGCTTACGAGAAGATGTTAAATGCGGGCGGCAAAAGATTTCGTCCGCTTCTGCTTTTAAATGTCGTAAAAGCTTACAGTCCGCTTCTGCTCAATGCCTCCATGAATGCCGCCTTAGCTTTGGAGATGGTGCATACCTATTCGCTTATACACGATGATTTGCCTTGCATGGATAATGCAGCATTCCGCCGCCAAACGCCGACACTGCATGTAACATACGATGAAGCCACAGCTGTTTTGATAGGAGACGCTTTAAATACGGATGCTTTTTTAGTGCTTATGCACTCCCCAATAGACGCTAAAACAAAAGTAAGACTATGCGAGATTTTAAGCTTTAATGCAGGAAGCGGCGGTATGGTGCTGGGGCAGGCGATAGACTGCCATTTTGAAAATCAACCGTTAGATGAAACAAAACTTGAGTTTTTACATACGCATAAAACGGCAAGGCTCATTGCGGCTGCTTTGCAGATGGGAAGTGCAATAGCGGGGCTTTCGAATGAACTTGAGGAGAGGCTTTATGCGTTTGGCTTGGAACTTGGACTTTTGTTCCAGATACAAGACGATATTATAGATGCCGTAAAAAGTAAAGAAGAGGCAGGTAAGCCTACTAAAAATGACACAAACAAAAACTCTTTTGTAAATCTTTTAGGGCTTACGGGCGCTATAAACAGAAGAAATGCCAAAGTAAAAGAACTTAAAGCAAAAGCGGAAACTTTCGAAGCTCTTGGCAGTTATTTTCAAAAAATATTAGATACAAATTTCAAATAAAGGATGTCAGGTGAATTATGAATTTTTAAAAAAACAAGCAAATACGATTCGATTTTTGTCCGCAGATATGGTTCAAAAAGCAAACAGCGGACACCCGGGCGCTCCCATGGGACTTGCAGATATTGTAACGGTTTTATCTTATCATCTGCGCCACAATCCTTCAAATCCCAAATGGCTCAACCGCGACAGGATAGTTTTCAGCGGCGGGCATGCATCCGCGCTTATATATTCGTTTTTGCATTTAAGCGGTTATGATATCAGCATAGAGGATTTGAAAAATTTTCGTCAGCTTGGCAGCAAAACGCCCGGTCATCCCGAATACGGAGAAGTAGACGGAGTTGAGGTTACAACAGGGCCTTTAGGGCAGGGTGTGGCAAATGCCGTAGGATTTGCTGCTGCTGCTAAGTATGCGTCAAATATACTAAATACCGATGAAGTTAAAGTGATAGACCATAAAGTTTATTGTCTGTGCGGCGATGGGGATTTGGAAGAGGGTATCAGTTATGAGGCTTGTTCGTTTGCTGGACATTTGGGGCTTGATAATCTTGTTTTGATTTACGACTCCAACAATATAACCATAGAGGGCAGTACATCACTCACATTCAGCGAAGATGTCAAATCCAGATTTGAAGCGCAGGGCTGGGAAGTTTCAAAGATAAACGGACACGATTTTGACGAGATAAAAGAGGTTTTGGAGCATTCGCGCGAGCAGACAAAGCCGTATCTTATTATCGCTGATACTACTATCGCAAAAGGCGCTTGCAAACTGGAAGGAAGCCATGAAGCGCATGGCGCGCCTTTAGGTGAGGAGGAGATAGAAAACGCTAAAGTAAAAGCGGGGTTTGACCCAAAAGAGAAATTTTTTATAGCCGAAGATGTTAAAGAAGAGTTTTTAAAAGCAAAAATAGACGGTTTAGAGGCTGAAAAAGAGTGGAAAGAGAAGGTATTACAGCTTGAAAATGAACAAAAAGAGATACTGCATAAGCTTTTAAATCCCGACTTTAATTCCATAAATTGGCCTAAATTTGACGCGGGAAGCGCAGTTGCCACAAGAGACAGCAATGGAAAAATCATCAATGAAATCGCAAAAGCACTGCCTGGATTTTTGGGCGGAAGCGCAGACCTTGCGCCGTCAAATAAGAGCGAATTAAACGGCATGGGAAGTTTTCCCGCGGGGCGAAATATACATTTTGGTATTAGAGAGCACGCTATGGCAGCGATTTGTAACGCCATCTCTTTATATGGACTGTTTTTACCCTACAATGCAACATTTTTTATATTCAGCGACTATCTGAAACCTTCCGCAAGACTTGCAGCATTAATGAGATTAAAGACATTTTTTATCTGGACGCATGACAGCATAGGAGTCGGAGAAGATGGACCAACGCACCAGCCTATAGAGCAGTTGACGCAGTTTCGCGCTATGCCCGGGTTTTACGTTTGGCGTCCGGCTGATGCGAACGAAAATGTTGAAGCTTGGAAAAAGGCTTTAGCTACAAATGCTCCAAGCGCATTTGTGTTGTCGCGCCAAAAATTGACGGTATTGGACGGCAGTAAAGATTTTGGCGGCGCTGATAGGGGCGGATACCTCTTAAAAAGAGCTGAAAATCCCAAAATCACACTTATCGCAAGCGGAAGCGAAGTGGAACTTTGCGTAAAAGCCGCAAAGAGATTAAAAGATGAAGGCATAGAGGCAAATATTGTAAGCGTGCCGTGTTTTGACCTCTTTTTAGAGCAGGAGAGCGCATATATACAAACCGTTATAGATAAAAATACGAAAGTTTTAGCCGTAGAGGCAAGCTCTGGCGATGTGTGGTGGAGATATGCTGATGATGTTATATGTATGAAGAGTTTTGGCGCAAGCGCACCGAGCGAAAAGCTTTTTGAAAAATTTGGCTTTAGTGTGGAAAATGTGGTTGCAAAAGCAAAAAGACTGCTGGGGAAATAAAAGTTATGTAAATAGAGCAATGCTGTGTTATAATGCCAAAAGTTTATAGATAAAATGGAGTAGAAGTTAATGAATTTTAAATTAGGAGAGTTATTTTGTGGTCCTGGCGGAATAGGGTATGCTGCTGTAACAGCTACCATCAAAGACTGTTCTTGCAAAATTTCTCACGCATGGGCAAGTGATTATGATTATGATACTTGCCAAACTTATATAAAAAATATTTCTCATGATCCAAAAACGGTAATATGCCAAGATATTAGAGAATTAAAATATGACAGACTAAGAAAAATCTCTGAAATAGATGCTCTTGCTTTTGGTTTTCCATGCAATGATTTTAGTGTAGTCGGTGAACAAAAAGGGATAGACGGCGTTTATGGGCCGCTATATTCATTTGGCATTAAAGCATTAAAATTTTTTAAACCAAAATGGTTTTTAGCAGAGAATGTTGGGGGACTGAGAAATTCCAATGATGGTAAAACTTTTAAACTTATTTTGCACGAGATGTTTTCATCTGGTTATTCTGTATATCCACATCTATATAAATTTGAAGAATATGGTGTACCACAAGCAAGACATAGAATAATTATCGTTGGTATCAGACAAGATCAAAATATTATTTTTAGCATCCCTTCTACAGTGCCATATAAAAAAATGTTGAGAACGGCAAAAGATGCGCTTGAAAATCCACCTATATTAAATAATGTTGCAAATAATGAATTAACAAACCAGTCTAAAGACGTAATAGAACGGCTGAAATATATAAAGCCTGGCGAAAATGCTTTTACTGCAAATATACCGCTTGAGCTACAATTAAATGTCGCTGGTGCTAGAATTAGTCAAATATATCGCCGTCTTGATCCGAATAAACCAGCATATACTGTTACTGGTAGTGGTGGAGGCGGTACTCATGTTTACCATTGGGAGGAAAACAGAGCATTAACAAATAGAGAAAGAGCAAGGTTGCAGACTTTTCCTGATAGTTTTGAGTTTATCGGTTCAAAAGAAAGCGTTAGAAAGCAGATAGGCATGGCTGTTCCTATTGATGGTGCGCGCATAATATTTGAGGCAATATTAAATACATTTGCAGGTATTCATTATGAGGCTACTTCTGCTTCATTTACACCACTTATTCAAATGGAACATTTAAATTTTTTACATAATCAAATACAGACAAAACAACTATTTGCACATAAAGAAAAAGTATATACAACATCATGATTTGTAATAATTTATATGACGAAGTACTTATGCGTCCATGCAGGGATGGTGCTAACCGCTTGAAAATTATTTCTGGATATGCAACTTCAGCGATGGCTTTTCATCATTTAGAAAAGTTGCGGCGAAATAATCTTGATGTTAAAATCTCATTACTTATTGGCATGTGCTCTGTAGATGGCTTATCTGTAAGCAATCATAAAGGCTTTCAGAATATTGTTAGTTCCGAGGAATATAAAAATAAATTTTCATGCAGTTATATTTATAAAACACCTTCTGTACACAGTAAGTTGTATATTTGGTTTAAAAACGAAACTTTATACAAATCATTCATTGGATCTGCAAATTATACGCAAAATGCTTTTTATCATCAACGTGAAGTATTGGCGGAAATTACTGATAAAAATATTTTAGATTATTATCGCATAATAGAAACAGATTCAATATATTGTAATGAATTAGAAACGGAAGATTTAGTTAGAATATATAATGATAAGAACTATTATAAAAAACATGTACATGAAGACACGGAAGATATGAATATAAATTTTATTCCTAAAGATGCCAACATTGAAAATGCAGTTATTTCACTTTTGGATAAAGATGGTAAAGTTCCACGCAGGGGTGGTTTAAATTGGGGACAAAGAGAAGGTAGAAACAAAAATCAAGCATATATTCAATTGCCACCCGATATTTATAAAAGTGATTTTTTCCCGCCAAAACCACAGCATTTTACTGTTATTACAGATGATTCAAAATCTTTTATCTGCACACGGGCACAAAAAGATAAAAATGGACAATGCATACATACACCACATAATAACAGTTTGCTCGGTGAATATTTCAGAAATAGGCTGGGACTATCAAATGGTGCGTTTGTTTGGCGTTCTGATCTAGATAGATATGGCAGGACAGATATAGTTTTTTATAAAATTGACAATGAAAATTATTATATGGATTTTTCTGTCCAATAAATTATGGATAATTTATCAAAAGAATACAGACATAAAAATATGCAAAGTATCCGCTCTAAAAATACTTTGCCCGAGTTATTAATTATGAATGAACTTAAACGGCGAAAAATATATTTTGCAAAACATGTTAATAAGATATTCGGAAAACCAGATATTGTATTTCGGAGAAAAAAAGTTGTTATATTCATTGATTCTGATTTTTGGCACTGCAATCCTAAAAAATTTATAATGCCAAAGACAAATGTTGCATACTGGAAAGATAAATTTAAAAAGAACAAAGCAAGAGATAAATTAGTAAGCAAAACATTAAAAAAAGAAGGATGGAAAGTTATAAGGGTATGGGAGTCAGACATAAAAAATAATAAAGAAAAAGTTATTAATAAAATTTTGACACATTATGGAAAAATAATAGTTTGACATAATTACAATACATATAGATAGGGAAAAATATGAATTGGTTTGAAGTATTTATACTCTCCATTGTTCAAGGAATTACAGAGTTTTTACCGGTCTCAAGTTCTGCGCATCTTGTTTTAGTCCCTCATATATTTGGCTGGCAGGACCAAGGGCTTGCATTTGATGTGGCTGTACA
>JAIRKW010000173.1 GCA_031259875.1 Campylobacteraceae bacterium | reverse complement strand
TATAATAACGGAAGAGATTACTTTAAATGATAATCTCATAATGACAAAAAATTATTAGCTGCTAATATGCTTTTGCTCCAAATAGCAGTGAGCCTATTTCACTTTTTACCTGTGAAGCTAATTTTTTACTCAATTTATCAATCAAATCAGGCTCTTTCCATTCCGGATTTTGTATATTGGCTATCCTTATCAAAGCGTCTTTTGCGTCTTCTATGCTTCCTACCTCATCTATAAGTCCTGCGGTTTTTGCTTTGGCAGCTATAAAAACTCTGGCATTGGCAAATTCATTCACTTTTTCTCGTTCGAGTCCGCGTGCTTGTATAATATCGTCCACAAAGAGATTGTATATATCATCTACTAACTCTTGCAGGCTGTCTTTTTCTTCTTTTGTCCATTTTCTCATAATAGTTCCTGCCTCTTTAAAATCCCCGGCACTTACGACCTGTTCGCTGATGCCTATCTTTTTTGCCAACTCTTCAATATTGGGGGATTGTATGATGACGCCTATAGAGCCTATCATAGAACCAGGATTTGCTATGATATAATTTGCATTTGCCGAAGCATAATAACTACCGCTTGCCATCGTGCCGGCCGCATATGCTACGACAGGCTTTTTTTCAGTTAAACGCTTTATTGCCATAGATATCTCTAAAGATGGAGCTACTGCACCACCCGGAGAGTCAACAACCAACAAAACCCCTTTAATATTAGAATTTTGCAAAGCTTGATTGATGCTTTCCAGTATTGCATTGGACTCAAATATTGTACCTTTTAAATCTATCCTGACTAAATTGGCATTATCCACTTTGGTGTTGCTTGGAGTAGCGAACACAAGGTAGCATATCAGAAGAAAAATCATCGCCTTAAAGTGGTTTTGAATAAATCCGAGAATATTTTTGATAAAAGTAAATAATCCCGCTTTTTGTTTTTGCTCTTCCATAAAAATCCCTATAAATTAATAAAAATGAAAATATAGCAAAAAAGCTGAAAAAATGCTATATCTCTACATTAAGAGTTTCTTAGGCATTCGGCGGCAGAGTAACGATAGATTAGTGCACATGGTATCAGCAATAGTATGGACAATACGGCTAAAAACAGTGCCATTACACCAAAATCACTCCAGCCAAGCCATACAATTAGCTTAAATCCTTGCTCCGCAGACAGCTTAGCGGCTGTAATTTTTGCGGCAAAAAATGCTGCTGCTATACCAATTGCGCAGCCTGTGCATACTAATGTTGTGAAACCAAGCCATATCATCAAAAAGATACGATTGGCATTTGCACCAAAAGCTCTTAGAGATGCAATCTGTCTTCGGCGCAGTTTTATATAAAGTATCGAAACGGCGGTGATAACAACCGTGCTTAAAACCCCGCCTGCAAAAGCTATATCGGAAAGTATTTTACTCACATCGCCAAGTATTGCGTATAGTCTGCTCAATACTTCGGCTGGAAAAACAGCCTGTGTCAAATCTTTTTTGTACTTACTTCGCAGTTCGTAAGCGGCAGGAATTGTTTTAGGTTTTATAACTATAGCAGATATGGGCGGCGAAGCATGGTCATGGTAATGTTCCTCTTCATCGTGTTCATGCTCATCGTGTTTTTCATCGTCGTGTTTGCTGTATTCATCCTCGTCATGTTCGTCTAAACCGTGTATATGCCACACACTCTCTATCGGAACAAAAATCGCCCTGTCCCATGCACTCTCATAAAATGGCGCGATACCCACAACTTTATATTTTATCTCATCGTGAGCATGATGTCCTTCGCCATGTAAAGGCGTAAACGTATCTCCTATTGACAATCCTGTATTAATTCCAGCAACAGCCTCGTACGGCTCTTTAAACACTCTTCCGCTTGTAAGATTTAAGTGGTTGTTGTCTGTTACTAAAGTGTCTGTTGTGCCGATAATTGAGAATCCTTTATAGTAATCCCCAAAAGCTGTCGGTGCAGCCCAATCGGTAAGGTTGCTCTTTGATATCTCATGATAATATTTTCCGTCCAGTAATGGCAGAGGAGATTTTTGCAGATAAACCAAAGAGAGTACAAGCTGTGTTTCACTGCCTGCCGCGCCTACAATCAAGTCAAATCTTTGCGCCGCTTTTGCGCTCCCTTCGCGTAAAGACTCGCTTGTTAAAGTTATAAACAGCCAAAAACCGCCGACAGAAGCAATGAGCAGTACAATCACTAAACTGCCTGCCCACATTCTTTTAAAATCGTTCCAAATAAGCCCTATCATAAAAAAGATGCCTCCACTTTTCTACCTTTTTCAAGCTCTAGACAGTAATCCATTTTGTTAATTAAAACTCTGTCGTGAGAGGCGCAAATAAGCGTTGCTTGAAATTCATAGGCTAAAGAGACAAGCAATTTAACAGCTTCATCACTAATCTCTCTGTCAAGGCTGGCTGTGGGCTCGTCAGCCATAATGATTTTTGGTGTATTAACTAAAGCCCTTGCTATTGCTACGCGCTGTTTTTCGCCGCGTGAGAGCATATCCACATTCTGCGCATGCTTGCTGATATTAAGTCTTTCCAGCAAATACACAGCCCTTTTTGTTATGATTTCAGGCACTTTAAAATAGCGCAGTTTTGAGGGCAATAAAACATTTTGCAATGCACTTAGTCCGTCATAAAGATAAAAGTCTTGCATAATAAGCCCCACGTTTTCACCTCTAAATCTATCTTGTTGCATTTGATCGAGAGAATGCAGTGCAACATTATCCCACATTATAGAGCCGCTTTCTATTCTCTCCAAGGCGCACAAAATATTTATAAGCGTTGTTTTTCCGCTGCCGGATATACCGGTAACGGCAAGTTTGACACCATCTCCTATTTGTAAAAACGGTATATCAAGCACAGGTCTTTCAAGTCCCTTGAAGCTGACTTTTACATCTTCTAAAGTAATCATTTTTCCTCGAATACCGCATCTCTCAAGCGCAATAAACTCACAAAGCCGCTCTCATTATCTGTCCATGAGCCGTATTCAAGCACTCCTTTTACTTGAATAATGGCATTATGCTGGACAAAAATTTGGCGTTTTTTGAGATAAACAACCAAAATGTCCTCTGACCAATCGGTATCAGATGAGCAAAAAGGACACAAAGCCATAGGCGCTTTTGTGAGTACAAAAAAGTTAGCCCCCACTTTTAAAGGAGGCGCCATAAAACCGTCTATAACGACTTTCTTATTTGAGAGTGATTTGACTTTTTGTGAAAAACTAAGTCCCAAAACTCCCGTATTTTCATACAGTTCGTCGAAGCCAAGCCTCTCTTGCGCTTTTATTGCAATACTAAGTAACAGCAAAATCAAAATAGGCTTTAAAAAGTTAAAAGAGTCTATTTTTTAGCCTTTCCGAGAGCCATCGCATCAACAATAACTTTGAAAAGCTGCGTATTGTCCATATAGCCTTTTATCACTTCGCTGCCCGGACCGTATGCCTGCACAATCATATCGTCAACAGAGTGTACGCCTGTGTCGGTATTTTTGGGTATATTGCCGACTCTAAACACTGCGCCGTCAATATTTTTGTATGCTTCGTTTGCCACGTACTCGCCCTTTTCATTTTGGACGGCAGGTACAAATTGAGCGTCAAGTTTTGGCCTGAAAGTTTCATAATAATCTGGGAAATTATTTGCAAAAACAGCCAATCTTTTTGAAACATCAGGCGTATCTGGATATCCGTCCTTATCTTTATCTTGATAATTCGGAAATCCGGCTTCGGCGTAAACGCCGACTTTTTCACGCATTTCGCCGCTTTTATCATCGTCAATCGTTCCTATGATGGAAACGCCGTGCGTGTGGTCCCCCGTTACTATTATCAGTGTATCGGGGTGGGTTTTGGCGAACTCTTTAGCGATACCGACGCATTTATCAAACATTATCGTATCGTACAGCGCTCTGTCCCAATCGAGCGGATGAGAGGCTTTATCTATAAGAGCACCCTCAACCATCAAGAAAAATCCATTTTTATTTTTAGACAGTACTTCCAAAGCCGCAGATGTCATTTCGGTCAAATCGGGTTGGTTTGGAAATTTTTTCGTAACATCATTTTTTAAGAATTTCCTGTCCAATACCCCGTCCATGTTTCCAAGATGGAACAGACCCAAAAGTTTATTGCTTTTGCCTTTTACCTCTTTTAAGCTTGCGGCATCTGTTGCCAAAGCATATCCGTCTTGCCTGAATTTTTCAACATAGTCAATATCGTCTTTGCGTTTGGAGCCGGGTATTGATTTTGGCAAAAAATAAGCCGAACCTCCGCCAAGCACGACGTCGGGCTTGACATTATAGAACATATCCACTATTTTATCCTTATCTGCTCTTCTTCTTGTGTGTGCGACAACAGCGGCAGGCGTAGCATCCTCAAGCTCCGCGTCGCTTACTATACCAAAAGATTTATCAGATGTGCGACGAATGAGCTCTCCTAGAGTCTCCTGTTTTGGGTGATTTAGAGAATCTTTTGCACGGCTTACATAAACGCCCATAGCATTTACGCCGGATTTATGTCCCGTCATGTACGCACTCATAGAGTTTGCGCTGTCCGTAGCTATAGAATCTGTACCGGAAGTACCAATAAATGCCATATATGGAAAATCATCCGTATTTAAGTATCCGTTGGCTTTACCTTCACTGATTCCCTTTGAGAGAATTCTTGCGCCTGTGCGGTGTGCTACGGAGAGTCCGTCACCAACAAACAGTATTACATTTTTGGCTTTAGCTGTTGAAGACGGCGCGTAAACACTCCATTTAACCACACTTGTTTTACCTTGACTGATAACCTGCACGGTATAAATTCCAGCTTCATTTATAAATACATCTTTCACAACTAAAGACGATACACCTAAGCCATCTTCATCAGCTATGAATTCTCCCTTTTTTTTAAATATATCTTGGTAGTTTTTGCCGTTTATCGTTATTTTGTAACTGCCTTCTTTGAGTTTATTATCAAACTCAACCTTAAAATCAAATCTTCCGCCTTTTAATATAGAAGCTCTGTCTATGGGATATATTGTATCCGCAAACACAACTGTGCCGAACAGCAGACAGCCGAGTGTCATCGCCGCTTTGATATTTATCATAATACACTCCTTAAAATTTTCATTTTGCAATTTTGCACTAAAGTTATTACTAAATCGCTACAAAAATTTACATATTGTTTTAAAAAAGTCAGTTTTTTTGACGTCTCAATGCTTACTTTGCGCTACAATACGCTAATTATTTTTTATCCAAAGGTATAAAGCATGGAGATAATAAATTTTATTGATAATATAAATAGTTTTATTACGGGTCCATATATTTTGATACCGTTGCTTTTGGGCGTCGGTGTATTTTTAACGATAGGTTTAAAGTTTATAACTTTTAGAAGACTTCCGCATGCAATGATAACTATGTGGAAGGGGCGCAGACACGATCCTGAGCACAAAGGTGAAATATCGCCGTTTCGCGCGCTTATGACATCGCTTGCGGCAACTGTGGGTACGGGTAATATAGTAGGCGTGGCGACGGCTATTATGTGGGGAGGACCTGGGGCGATATTTTGGATGTGGGTAACTGCTTTTTTTGGTATGGCGACTAAATTTTGCGAAGCTACTTTGGCAGTAAAATATCGCGAAGTAACGCCAAACGGCAGTTTTGTCGGCGGTCCTATGTATTATATTAAAAATGGTCTTGGTGCAAATTGGAAATGGCTTGCTACACTTTTTGCCGTTTTTGGCATGGTGGCCTCTTTTGGAATAGGAAATATGGTGCAAACTAACTCCATAGTCGCCAATGTAGTGAGTTTTTCCGGCGGTTTACTAAATGCGCCTATTGTAGCGACAATATTATTGATGCTTGGCGGTGCGGTAATGATAGTCGGCATTAAGCGCATAGGCTCCGTAGCAGGTGTATTGGTGCCGATAATGGCTGTATTTTATGTTATCTGCGGCAGTGTTGTACTTATCATACATATTGATAAAATTCCGGACGCTTTTAGTCTTATCTTAACAAGCGCGTTTAACGGACATGCCGCTGTAGGCGGATTTGCAGGTTCAACTTTAGCTATGGCAATACGATATGGCGTAGCGCGCGGACTTTTTTCAAATGAAGCAGGACTCGGAAGTGCGCCGATAGCTCATGCTGCTGCGATAGTAAAAAACCCCGTCAAACAGGGACTTCTTGGTATGATAGACCCATTTCTAGATACCATAGTAGTATGCTCCATATCGGCGTTTATTATATTAGTATCCGGAGAGTGGCTAAACGGCAGTTACGACAACGCTGCAACGCTTACAACTTTAGCTTTCAACTCCATCACACAAGGCAGTTTTGGTTCATGGCTTGTAACGATAAGTTTAACGCTGTTTGCTTTTTCTACGATTTTGGGCTGGTGCGTATACGGCGAGAGATGTGCTATATATCTTTTTGGGTACAAAGCGGCGCCTGCATTTAGGGTGATATTTACTTTGGTCGTACCCGTAGGGGCATTATTAGAGCTTAAAGTAGTGTGGGCATTGTCAGACCTTTTTAATGCTTTAATGGCTATGCCGAATTTGATAGCTTTACTGCTTTTAAGTCCTGTTGTATTTAAAATGGCAAAAGAGTATTTTAAAAACCCAAATGAATAACCAAAGCAACCGCCGCATGCATACAAAAAAGGTTGCGGCGTGTATTTTAAAAAACTTACATTGCACGCCTTTTTTGTTATTTTATAATAAAATATGCTAATATACAAATGTTTTAATATTTCTATAAAGGATCTTTTTTGCCCGAACCTAACTCGGTTTCCATGTTAATTATCGCGATGTTTCTTGTTCTTCTTAACGGTTTTTTTGTTTTATCGGAATTTGCTATTGTCAAGGTCAGACGTACAAGGCTTGAAGAGTTGGCAAAAAGCGGAAATGATAATGCAAAGCTTGCCTTTAAGATGTCAAACTCTCTTGATACGTATCTTAGCGCTACACAGCTTGGCATTACACTCTCATCTTTAGCGCTTGGCTGGATAGGAGAGCCTGCAGTCGGAAAACTTATAGAAGTTCCAATATTAAAGTTTTTCCCTGACAATACAGCTCTTGTACATACGGCAAGCTTTGTTGTGGCATTTACTTTGATAACCTTAGTGCATGTAGTTATGGGTGAGCTTGTCCCAAAATCCATCGCCATAGCAAAGTCTGAAAAAGCCTCTTTGCTTATAGCCAAGCCGCTACAGCTATTTTGGGTGATTTTTTATCCTTTTATCAAGCTTTTCGATATTTTAGCGTCATTCTTTTTGAAACGAATCGGTATAAATCCCGCAAAAGAGCATGACCAAGGACACTCTGATGAAGAGCTCAAACTAATCGTCAATGAGAGTTTAAATGCAGGATTTATCGATTCTGTTGAGGGCGAAATAATAAAAAATGCTGTTGATTTTTCAGATACCGTAGCAAAAGAGGTAATGACTCCAAGAAAAGATATAGTCTGTCTTTACGCTGAAGATTCGTATGAAGAAAATATCAAAACCGTTCTTGAGACAAAACATACAAGATATCCTTACTGTGATGATGGCAAAGACAATCCTCTTGGGATGATACATTTAAGAGATTTGCTGGAAAATGTTTTTGCGGAAAACCCCATTAAAGACCTCTCAAAATTAACCAGAAAAATTATGTTTGTGCCCGAAAACATGCCTATTTCTGATATATTGTCACAGATGAACAAGGAGCAGATTCACACAGCGCTTGTTATAGATGAGTTCGGCGGCACGGCAGGACTTTTGACTATGGAGGATATATTAGAAGAGGTAATAGGCGATATCTCCGATGAACACGACACAAAAAGTGAAGATTTTATCAAACTTGACGACAATACTTATGAATTTGACGGAATGATTGATATAGAGAGCGTGTGTGAGATATTGAGTTTTCAGCTTGAAGACAGCGAAGAGGTTTTAACACTTGGCGGAATGGTATTTAATGAACTCGGACGTCCTCCTTTAATTGGAGATATCATAAAAAACGGTCCATTTGAGTTTAAAGTTTTGGAAGTAGACGGCAACAGGATACAGAGGATTTTATGTACAAAGATAAAAAAATAATCTAAAAGATTTTATGTATGAAAATGGAAACAAATTAATATTAAGAAGGTTTATATGTCAAAAATAAGTATAGCGATTTTAATTGTGATAGCAGTTTTGTTGTCTGGCTGTGGTTACGGACAGCCTGCGATTCCTGTAAAAGATGAGCAGACAAAGGGAGTTTACAAGATTTATTATCCAAATTATTTTATGTATGATGCAAAAATGCTGAATGCTCTTTTGGATGTATGGTGCAAAGATGAAGTTTGCAGGCAAAATTACAAAAATAAGCCTGCCAAAGTCATATACGTGCACATGCTAAGTGGCAATAAGTGCAAAATGCTTTACAGTACCGCAAAAGACGATGAAGCAGCTGAGATTTTAAAATTAGAACAGCAAAAAGAAAAAAATTGCTCTTTTATTGATGATGCATTCGACCTTAACGGCTGGCATTATAAACCGAACACTGTTCTTATATGGTTTGTAAGAAATAAAAACGGCGACTTTATAAATTCGGAGTTTTTAACGCTTCAAGACAAGAAAGTTGTGGATAGAAAACTGATTGAAAACACACAGGTTACAATGCTTTATGATAAAAACGGCAATAAATTGCTAAATAAGACATATGAAAATATCTATTTTTATCCTCAAACCTGCAATAAAATATTGGCTGTTGACGGATTTAAATATGAGATTTTACCGATAGCCACGAGAGGAAAATACGCTGATTTTATTACACCAGAGATGGAAAAACTTCGCCAAACAAAGTTTTATTTGGATAATAAAAACTCGTCCAATATTAAAATCTTTGCGCCTTTTGGATATATGATGGAATACGGCGAGAATTTTATCAACAGAAAAAAGATTAAAGTCTATCACTTGTTTGATAAAGATGGAGGGGAGTTGTTTGATGGCGCAGATTTAATAGGTGTTGTCAAGGTAAGTGACCACCGTCTTATTGTGTATGCTATAAAACCATATACGGATAACTTAGAAGCGTTTTTGTATGATTTTGATAACAAAAAAGTCCTGTTTAAGGTCGACTGGATAATGCCTGATTATGAATTAGGTATGACAAACTACGATAAGCTTATATTTTTTAAAGATAAAAAGACGGGTATAGCAGACTTTGACGGCAATGTAGTTATAGATTTGCAAAGTAAGTATGTTTTTGAAAATACATACAAAGGGTTTATCACTTATGTTGATGGAAAGGGAATGTATAGAAGAGGATTGTTGGATACGAAGTTAAACCATGTTATGAAAGATTTATCCAAAGTTGATTTTAGAGATGATGTCTTTATTGCGTACGCAAAAGATAGAATAGTTGTTTTTGATTACTCAAAAAATATTTTGCAAGATTTGAAAGCGAATAATATTACGGTTTATGATGATTTTTATATTGCTTCGTTCAAAGACGAAGATACTCTTTATGGCAAAAAGTGGAATAAACTCTTTGATAAACCGTATAAAGATTTAAGATTACTTGACAATGGTACAATTTCTTATACGCTTAATAGAAAAACAGCCGTTATGGACATAAATGCCAAAGAGATAATTCCGCCTATTTGTAGTAGCGTGAAACTTGGTCAATGCGGCGTCATAGAGTGCCATATGAATAGAAATGATTTGCAAAAATTGTTAAGAGATTGAGATGCGTAGCCTAAAAAGAGACACCATGCACAACACTTACACTTGTCTTATTAATACTCCGCTTGGTAAAATGCGCGCGGCAGCCAAAAAGGGAGCTATCATCGGGCTTTGGTTTGAAAATCAAAAATACTATCCGTCGGTAAACGAACTGAGAGAGTGGATAGAGACGGAAAAGTATGGAATTTTTAGATCTCTTAAAATCTGGCTTGGAGAATATTTCGCGGGCAAAAAAAAGAGGCATAATTTTCCGCTCGCTCCAGAAGGCACGCCATTTCAGCTGAAAATCTGGGATATTTTGAGCCAAACTGAGTACGGTACAATAACAAATTACGGTAAAATTGCTAAAACTTTTACGTTTACCACGATGTTTAAAACTACGCCAAGAGTTGTCGGCGGCGCAGTAAGACGCAATCCCATATCCATACTTATTCCATGCCATCGGGTTTTGGGCGCAAACAAAAGTTTGATTGGATATGCGGGAGGACTTGATAAAAAGCAGTTTTTACTTGAACTTGAAGGTATAAAAATAGACTAAAACTTTCATCATAGATAGTTAAATAAAAGCAGGAGAAACCAAACCCGCTCATAGCTACATCCTCCATTTCGTTATTGTGAGAAATACGCAGTGTGACAAAGATAGGTTGGTTTGGT
>JAIRKW010000154.1 GCA_031259875.1 Campylobacteraceae bacterium | reverse complement strand
TCCAAATCCTCCAAAATATCCAAAATACACTGTGATTCTAATAGATTTTCTATCTCGTAACCATCGGCATTTATCGTTATCGTCGCTTCGGTTGGATGTGTGAACAGATTGTGGCGCATTCCCAAAACCTCTTGATACGCCCCCACAAGGAAAAATCCTAAAAAGTACTCTCTCTCATCTAGATTTACATCATGCAAAAACAGCGGCTCTTTTATATCAAAGCCGATTTCGCCGTCGCTATCACATGTTATATCCCACAATGATGCCGAACGGGTAGGGTGCTCATCAAGTCTATCAAGCGGCATAACAGGAAAATTCTGCTCCAATCCCCAATAATCAGGCAGGCTCTGAAAAATAGAAAAATTCACAAGATACCGCTCCTGCACCTGCTCTTGGATATTTAGTATCTCGCTGTAGTGTTTCTCACCTAAAATATTCACTGCTTTTTTTATGATGAGATTGACCAAAACTTCCGTATTTGAGCGGTCTTGCAAATCTACATAACCCAAATCAAAAAGTGTGAGCAATGACTCCATATGGTCAATGGCGTCATGCAGATACTCCATCGCATTTTTGGAATTTAGCGTTGTATAAAGATAATGAAGCTCTTCAACAAGCTGCGGATTTACCTTTTTAAATTCGAGTTTATCTTCGGTGTACTCCTGCGAAAACAGCTCAAGCACCGGAGCTATCAGCACAGCGTGATTGGCAGCTACAAAGCGGCCTGACTCTATGAATATATCGGGCTCAATCTCATTTTTTTTGTTTGCTATATCTTTTAAGAGATAAACGACGTCGTTTGCATACTCTTGAAGAGTGTAATTTCTCTGCTGCGAACTCTCAATCTGTGAATACTCAATGGCAAGTCCGCCTCCAAGATTGATGGCGTGAAGGTTTTTCGCACCCATTTTTTTAAGCTCTGCGTATATGTTGCCAGCTTCCCTCAATGCCTTTTTTACAGGCGCAATCTCCTCTATCTGCGAGCCTATATGAAAATGTATCATGGTAAACTGCTCTAAAAGATTGGCGGCTTTTAGCATTTTGACAGCTTCTATGAGTTCCGTGGAGGTAAGTCCGAATTTTGAGTTGATGCCGCCGCTTTTTGCCCAGACTCCGGAACCTGAACTGTGAAGTCTTATGCGAAGTCCTATTTTTGGTTTAGGCCCAAATCTTTCAGACGCAGTTTTGATAATGCCATCCAACTCATTCAATCCCTCAATCGTAAGCGTGATATTGTGCCCCATCTCTGCGGCAATGAAGCCAAGACCTATCATTTCACTGTCTTTGAAGCCGTTCACAGTTATGGGAGAGCCGTTGTTATTGTGCGCCATAGCAAGTATCAGTTCAGCTTTACTGCCTGCTTCAAGACCGTATTTGTACTCTTTGCCGATACGCACCATATTTTTCACGAAATTTGGATATTGGTTGACTTTCAAAGGATACACGGCTTGAAAAGAGCCTTTGTACTGTATCTCTTTTTGCGCCTGCTTGAAATTGCTGTAGATAGAGCGTATCTGCTTATGTATTAAATGCGGAAAGCGCAGCAGCAACGGACCTCTGAAACCCTCTTTTCTGATTTCTTTGACTATATCTATTATTGCGGGCTGTGAACCGCTGTTGACACATACTTTACCGTTTTTGATGATAAAATCACCGTTTGCCCAAACCTTGATGCCATAATCTACCATTGAAAATCTCCCAATGAGTCTGTTTTTATATTAAAATTTTCTTTCGTATCAAGATTTTTAATCCATAATACACCGTTTTTAAGTTCGTTTTCACCTATGCAGATGCAGTATTTGGCATTTGCTTTGTCGGCATTTTTGAGGATATGTTTTAAGCCTTTTGCTTCAAACTCCACATCAACTCTGTTTGTCCTGCGAAGAGTTACCGCCGTTTGAAATGCCAAATCTTCAGCCTCTTTGTCAAGTGTTCCTATATAAATACTCTCTCTTTTAACCTCATCTATTGTTACAAGTTCCAAAATCCTGTCAACTCCTATGGCAAAACCTATAGCAGGAGTTGGTTTACCGCCCAACAGTTCAACAAGTCTGTCGTATCTGCCCCCGCCTGCAACCGAACTTTGCGCGCCAATCTCCGTACTTACAAACTCAAATGCGGTTTTTGAGTAATAATCAAGCCCGCGCACAAGTTTAGGGTCTATCTCATAATCTATATCAAATTTGTCCAAAATGGATTTTAAGTTTTCAAAATCACTTTTGCATTCTTCGCAAAGTCCATCCAACAAAAGCGGCGCTTTGGTCAAAAGAGTTTGGCAGTGTTCATTTTTACAGTCAAGCACACGTATGGGATTTAAGCTTTTTCGTCTTTTGCAGTCATCGCAAAGTAGTTCATCGAGACTGTCCAAAAACTTCACAAGTTTAGCTCTATAAGAGGGCATACATTTTGGACATCCAAGAGAGTTTAGCTTCAAAACTGTTTTTATTTTAAAAAAGCTTAATATCTCATTTAACATCAAAATAACCGTTGCGTCCTCTTTGACATCGCTTATGCCAAAACTCTCAACGCCAAATTGGTGAAACTGCCTGAATCTTCCTTTTTGCGGCTTTTCATATCTAAACATAGGACCAT
>JAIRKW010000090.1 GCA_031259875.1 Campylobacteraceae bacterium | reverse complement strand
GCAGAAGCAAATAATGCAAAAAAAATTATAAAAGTTGAAGTTAAAATAGGCAGATTAAGCGGTATAGAGCCGCACTTTTTAAAGCTTACTTTTGATACGTTTAAAGCTAAAACTCTTTGCGAGAATGCTGAATTAATCGTAAATATACAAGATGTCATTATCAAATGTCTCTCATGCGGCGCCAAGCACGCATTGGAAAACAATGAATTTATATGCAAAACCTGCGGCGGTAATGATGTCAGGGCAGAAGAGGGTGAAGATATGCTTTTAATGCGCCTTGAGATGGAATAATTGTTTTTTATTGATGGGTATTGTGCATTGCATATTTTGTGTCATTACTGGACAGTTTGACTTCGTAACGATTAGGTCATTTTGTAATGCATACTACACAATTTTGCGTCATTACTTACCCCATTAGAATTCTCAAGTAACTGTCTATATTGCAGCCTTATATTATTAAGAGGGTACAACAATCGCTCTTAGCTGCAGTTAGCGTAACAATCCTTTTTTGTGTTATTATGAGAAAAAAGTGCAGTGACACTGACGCGGCAATCTGGCAATGTGAAGTGTTCGATATCAGAAATAAAATCAGTATATCCCCATCTGTCATTCCCGTGCAGGCTGGAATCCAAAAAAATGATAAATCTGCTCATATTTCCATTATATCCGTTATTGCTAGACACGAAATGTCACAGTAATCCCAAGGAATATTCTAAAAAAATAAAGCAATATTTGATTAGTTTTTTGAATTGATTTTTACCTCCCTCTATCATAAGTTTGGAGTGCAGAGCATGACACAGCAATCCATAGGAATTATCAAAAGCGGTTAGCTTTTTAACTTTATTCAAAAATAAAATTGAATTAAAAACTTAAAATATTGAACACTTCATATTATCTGATTGCTGTGCTTCTTTCTTGCAATGATTGGAAGAACACAGATTACTTTGCTTTTTCATCTATCATTAAATGACAAAAGATTTGGATTTTCATTTTTGCAGGAATGACAAAAACAATAATATTATCATGCTGAACATGTCAGTTTTCGATGATGGAATGAAGCGGCGAGTTGTTTTTGCAATAATAAAAATAGTAGATTGTACTATGTTGTTTTTGCTTTTTGCAATTACAGAGTTTAGAGCTGTACCGTAATAAGTTTTTAAGCAATCCTACTCTTGCTCTTGCATATATTTATTGATACTTATACTATTTATCATGATATCGCTTAATACCCCGACACCATCCAAGACTTTTACTGCAGCTACAACATTGTTATTATTAAAAATATTGTTTCTGTCTGCCTTTATGACCGAATCTTCTTGCATGTAGAAGCGCTTAAACGGATATGAGATATGAATACCATCATAACTCTTGTAATAGTTTTTTATCTTGAGATACGGCTCATCTGTGTTTGGTTTGGAATTGAAAATTTCATAGGGTTTACTGATACCGTCTTCCGTTATAAAAGTAACAAAAAGCTCTTTGTTGTTTTTGATATCATCTGTCGCATAAACATAATCATCTGCAAAATCCAGCCGTATATACCGTCCTCTAAATGCATCGTACGGGTCGATTGGCAAGATAGCAAGATACAAAGTTTTACCAAAATATATAATACTTTCATATTTTATAGCTTGCCATAAAACAGCGCTTAATTGCATAACCATAAACAATATCAGCGCGCTCCAAATAACCCTTTTCATTTTTTATCCTTTAAGTATCGTCTTAAGAATATATTTGCACCGATAAATAGTGTGCCTGTTAAAATGAACGCGAAACCTTTAGCTAAAATGCTGAAGTTGGAATTGAAAAAGTATATTAGCATAAGAATTGAGATAACTATAAGTCCCTGATTGGTGAGCATTATATCAGCTTTCTTCGCACCGCCGTATATCATCGCAAATGCGCCTGTCGCAACAAAAAGGCTCAAGGTTATTGATATGTCTATATTTTCATTTGTTGTCAAGAGATAAAAAAGCAAAGGTGAGAGCGGCAGTAAAAGTTCAAAAAGCCGCTCTTTTTTTAAGTAACAAAAAACAGTAAAAAGTGCCGCAAATAACAGCCAATATACAAGTCTGACATTGCTTATATCATTGCTAAATTCCAAAGTAGAAGAGGGGTAACAAAAAAAGATTAAAAATATCAATATTCCTGTTTTTGAAAGCATTTCAAAAATACGCCTGTAAAACCTCTCTTGTTCATTGTAAAGCAAAATTCCAAGCATCCAAAAGGAAGATAGTGTTAAAAGTATTGCAAGCAGTATTTGGCGTGATTCGTTGCAAAATATAATAGAGATTATCAAAACACCTGCAAAAAAGATGAGATTTAAAAAAATAGAAGAGTTGGCGTAACGGTGGTTTTTCAGGTGTAAAATATACCAAGGAAGCCATGAACTTAGAAGCAGCCAAGCCGTAAAGTCATATTTGCTTTCAATAATAATGTATATTATTATGCCAAACAGTAAAAATGCAACGCTTCTTGAATTAAAAAAATAGACAATAGGAATGCTGAAAATCGCAGATATTCTCAAGAAGTCCATGATATCACCGCCCATATTGTATGTTTGGGATATTATGGCAAGCGAACAGATAAAGGCTAAAAACAGGGTCAAACTTGCCGCTTCGCTGTATCCTAGATTTGCCTCTTTATGCCGTTTAACCCAAAGTGCGAAACATTGTGCCAAAAGCAGTAATATAACGGCCAATACGGCTTTAAATGGTCTTGATAAAAATTCCCAGTTGTAAGCGAACAAAGATATAATGCCAAGTCCTACTAAAGCCGAGCCGAATATAATAAGAGCGGCAGATATTGTGACAGAGACATTGGAGTTTTTATATTTACTTAAAAGAGTATCGGCATTTTCTTGTGTAATGAGCGAATCTTTTACCCATAAAGGCAGTTCATTTTCGAGCCATGCGATTGGCGTTTTCATATAACTTCTTTACTGTTTTTTTGCAAAATTATAACAAAATAATTCTATATTTTTACCTGCTATTTAGAGCTATTTTTGTAAAATCCGTTTATGATTTAATTTGGAGGAGATTTTGCTTACTTTTAGCATTATGGCGTCATTGGTGATGTTTGCCATAAATCTTTTTAGCTTTGTATGCCTTTTTTGCAGAATTGAGTTTTTGAAAACAAGAGGATGTGTTGTTACAGCTGTTATACTGCTTATAGTTACAATTTTGGAGGTGTATTATTTCACGTCATTTAGACGCGGCGGGGACGATATATTTATGCTGCAGTTTACCGCAGCTCTTGTAGGCATCTCATTTATACTGTTTTTCTTTTCGCTTTTGTATTTTATCCTGCGTGTGCCGCTTTTTATTATACCATTTTGCAAAGAGCGCAGACAAGCTTTGAAATTTATACTTGACATCACGATACTGATAGCGGCTTTTTCGTGGGTGCTTAAAGGTTTAGCGGGCGGTTTTAGTAAGCCAATCAGACGCAAAGCAGCGGTAAAGATAGATTCTTTTAATTCGTCTTTGAGTGTAGCGCATATAACGGACGCGCATATAGGAAAGGTTTTAGGCAAAGAGTTTATGCAAGAGGTCGTAAACGGTGCAAATGAGTTGGATGCTGATATAGTTGTTATTACGGGGGATTTGGTGGATATGTCCCCAAAATATGCCAAAGAGAAGCTTGAACCTCTGAAAGAGTTAAGAAGCAGATATGGTGTTTATTATGTGCTTGGCAATCACGAATATTTTGATAATGTTGCAGGTGTTGTAGAGCTTATAAAAAGTTTTGGCATAAGAGTATTAGACAATGAAAATGTTGTCATTGACGGACGCATAAACTTAGCAGGTATTAATGATATCAGAGGTGAGAGATTTGGTATTTTTAAGCCTGATATCAAAAAAGCTTTAAGCGGCAGAGACAAAAACCTTCCGACACTGCTTTTATCACATCAGCCAAAAGTTGTTGATAGGATAACAGATGAAGACAAGGTAGATTTGATAATAAGCGGACATACGCACGGCGGACAAATATTTCCATTCGGGCTTTTGGTGCTTTTAGACCAGCCGTATCTATACGGACTTTATAGACATAGTTTGGTTACACAGGTTTTTGTAAGTTCTGGAGTTGGTTATTGGGGGCCGCCTTTGAGAATATTGGCGCCTTCTGAAATTGTAAAATTAGAATTAAAAGGATAAATTTTATGACAAATATTATTTCAAGAGTTTTTGGTGTATTTGCTGCCATTCGTTTTCCAAAAAAAATACAGACTTTTATCAATAAAACTTATATTAAACTCTTCAAAATTGATATGAGCGAATTTAAAGAAGCGGAGTATTATGAAAGTTTAGGCAAACTTTTTACAAGAAATTTGGTCAAAAAAAGAGAGTTTGAAAAAAGTGAAAATCTGCTCATCTCTCCGTGCGACGCTTTGATAACGGAACTTGGTACAATAGATACAAATGCCCTTAGGGCTTTGCAAATAAAAGGTTTTTCATACTCAATCAATTCACTTTTGGGCGCTTATACGCTAAAAAAGGACAAAGAGAGACTGCAGGATGGTCTTTTTGTCAATTTTTACCTCTCTCCGTCTGATTATCATCATTATCATGCGCCATGCGATATGAGAGTTTTAAAAGCGACGCATATATCAGGCGCGCTTTATCCTGTCAATTTAAAATGGCTGTGTAAAAAAGCAGAACTTTTCAGCGAAAATGAAAGAGTTGTTTTAGAGTGTGAGACAACATCAAAATCACATTTTTGGCTTATATTTGTAGGCGCTTTAAATGTCGGTAAAATACGTTTTTTATTTGATGAAAATATTGCGACAAACGCTAAAAAAAACAGGAATTACTACTGTTCATATGACAACTTGAATCTCTTTCAAGGCGAAGAGATGGGCTTTTTTGAAATGGGTTCAACTATTGTATTTTTAGGTGAAAAAAAGATGTTTAAATCACTTGTCAAAAGAGGTGAAAAAGTGAAATTCACACAAGAGATTATTGCCGTTAAAAAGTAATAATACAATTATGAAAAGCGAGAGTTTCAAAAGCACTTTATTCCGCCTGTGTAAAAAAGCGGAACTTTTCAATGAAAATGAAAGAGCAGAGTAACATCAAAATCATATTTTTGGCTTATATTTGCAAGCGCTTTAAATGTCTTGCTTGATTAAAATATCGTGACAAATACCAAAAAGTGGGAATGCAGTATCGCCGTTTACGACTTTTTGTATAAACTCTTTGCCCAAAACTTTCCCTATGTGCGTCTTAAAGGCTTACTAAAACTTTAAGCACTTACACTATCAGTATTCCAATGTCAAGCATAAGATTTAAAGTTTGTCATATATTTTTTTATATTACTTTAAGTCTTTTTTGCATATTATTCGCTCTTAAATCAATAATAATTATTATTATTTATGTTAAGGAGCTAAAATGAGAGAGAGAGAGAGTACTTTGCAGCACTGTGGCTGCTTTAGTTTGTTTCACTTCACTGTCTGCCCAGACAAATGAAGCAGTCGAACTGAGTGAGATAAAGGTTGTAAGTGCTTCCGGACATGAGCAAAAAATTGTAGAAGCACCTGCTAGTATTTCTGTTATTACAGCTGAAGAGCTTGCAAAAAAGCAATACATTACACTGCTTGATGCGGTTAAAGATATAGAGGGCGTGGATATCGGAGAGACAAGAGATAAAGGCGGGGAGGGGACTATCAGCATAAGAGGTATGGGTTCGGATTATACGCTTTTATTGATAAACGGGAGACGCCAAAACAATGTAGGCGATTTGTATCAAAACAATGTTTACGTTGGGTCTCATTACAACCATTTGCCGCCTGTTACTGCTGTAGAGAGGATAGAGGTTATACGAGGACCGATGTCAACACTTTACGGTTCTGATGCGATAGGCGGAGTGATAAATATCATCACAAAGAAGATTACTTCCGAATGGAGCGGTTCAGTGAGCAGCTCTTTGACATTAGAGGGAAATTCTGATTTTGGCGATGACAGAACAGCAGATTTTAACATTATGGGTCCTATCATTAAAGATAAGCTTGGCATTGCTCTTAGGGGAAGCATTTACAAAAGAGAAGCTTCAAATCCAAAATATGAACCTGCGATAGACCCAAGCGGCGTTGCGCATGAGAGGACGCTGGGCTTTGGCAGCGGCGGACGTACTGTTGCCAATACAAATTGGGAGATAGGAACAAGCCTTACATTTTCACCGCAGGAAAATCATGAGTTTGTGTTTGATTATGATATTTCAAAACAAAAGTATGATAATACGGAGTCTCAAGTAGGCACATTGGACTCTTTAACATCTATCTGGCGTGCTTCCGGCGGTAAAGTTGCTCCAAGAGTCGGATATGCTGCAGACCAGCGTCTTGAGAGAGAACAATACGGACTCAGCCACACGGGCAAATGGGAAACAGTAACAACAAAGACCAGTATCTCTCAGATTGCTACAAATAATTATGGCCGTTCACTGCCATTTTCAGCTGAAGAGAGAAAAAGGCTTCAAGATTTATGGGATGCGTCCGGCGGAGACAGGACAAAACTGGATGCTGCTCAAACAGCCGAACTTAATGCCTTTTTGCCGCGTCCGACAAGAGTGCTTGAGTCAAGTCAGACTATATTTGACCATACGAGCGAAATACCTTTAGAATCAAACTATATAGTTCTTGGAGGTCAATTTATAGACGCTTCGTTAAAAGATGGTATATATAGATTGGATAAGGACGGCTCCTATACGCAGGATGATAAATTTTCATTTAAGCAGTTTGCACTTTTTGCCGAAGATACTTTCTTTTTAACCGATACTCTATCGTTTACAGGCGGGGCAAGGTATGACAAGCATGACAATTTTGGCTCGCATATAAGCCCAAGGATATATGTTAACTATGAAATGTCTGAAAATTGGGCATTTAAAGGCGGCGTATCAACAGGATACAAAACTCCTAAAGCGACGGATTTGCAGTATGGTATCACAGGATTTGGCGGACAAGGAACAAGTCCTTGGATAGGAAATCCGGACTTAAAACCGGAAAGAAGCGTAAACAGTGAAATCGCTGCATACTATAAGAATGACAAAGGACACAGTTTTAACTTCACATTTTTTATAAATAAATTTAAAGATAAAATTGTCAACAGCGATACATTAAAGATTTGTACACCAGCCGTTACGACAGACTGCGTTGATATCGGTGAAGCTTGGGCTGAAGTTTTGGGAAGCAACAATGGTCTTACAAGAAAACAAAATGTCTCTGAAGCAGAGGTAAAAGGCTTTGAAGTGGCAGGAAAAATCGTTTTTATGCCGCAATTATCCATGAGGGTGAACTATACATATATTGACTCTGAACAGACAAGCGGAAGCGAAAAAGGCAGACCTCTTACTTCAAGCGCAAAACATAAAGGAAATGTTATGCTTGATTGGGATGTAACGCCCTCTTTTAGTACAAACTTAGCTCTTGAGATAGAAGATAAAAGGTATCGCGGAGTTGATGGAGACACTCTTTTATACTGGAAAGGATATGAGGTGCTAAATCTCGGAGCTTCATATAAAGCAAATGAAAATATAGTATTTCATGCAAGGATAAACAATCTGCTTGATAAAGATTTCACATCCTACAACACTGTATTTACTCCAAATGGCAGCGGCGGATATGATGTGTCGTATACGGACGATTACAATCTAAAAGCAAAATCAAGAAACTTTTGGCTTGGTGTTACTGGATATTTTTAATGATTTATAGGGCATGCTAAGGCATGTCCTAATCGGTTTTTTTGATATATGCTTTGTCGTATTCAGCAAAAAGAATTTGCAAATTAAATAAACACAGAGCATACGAAACCCAAAAATTGTATCTATATTTATTTCCACTCCGCATTGGAATACAAAGCAGCAAAATAATAAATACGCACTCTATCCGTTTCTTGCTTATGTTATCTATCGTCTTTGCAGATATTTATATCTTGAGTATTTCACTTTAAGCATTATCCTTCTAAATAAAATAACAATCTTAAAACAATAAAGTTTAGTATAATATTTATAATTTATACAGTTGATTTCCGATACAATTTCCATTAATTCATTCGTGAATATATTTTAAACAAAAGGAGTTACAATGTTGTCCGCAATGACTAATTTTAAAACTTTATATTTTATTAAGATTAAAGCCTCCTCTCTCTTAGTTGCTTTCTTTTTTAGTTTTTTCCTGATTGGATGTGAAAGTAAAGTAGATACTGCAGCAGCTGTTATCACAGTTCAGCCGGTAAGCAAACTATACATTAAAGATGATACTGCTGCTCCTCTTAACGTAACGGTAAAAGTGAAGGACAAAGGAATTATAAGTTATCAATGGTATAGTAATACCGTAAACTCCAATGAGAATGGAAATGCAATACAAAATGCAGTACAACAAACTTATACACCTTCAACTTTGAATACAGGAAAAACTTACTACTATGCAGTTGTTACAAATACAAACAGTAATAAAGAGATATCTGTCAATAGTGATACTGCTGAAATTATCATTATTGCACCGGGCACTACGGTAGATGCCGCAACACCTGTCATTACAGAACATCCAAAAAATGATTTTTATGTTAAAGGCGATACTGCTGCTCCTCTTAGTGTAAATGCAACTGTAGATGATAAAGGAACATTAAGTTATCAATGGTACAGTAATACCGTAAACTCTAATGAGAATGGAACTTTAATACCAAATGGAACAAAACAAACTTATAAACCTTCAACTTCAAAAACAGGAACGTTTTACTACTACACAGTTGTTACAAGTACAAACAGTAATGTTAATGGGAAAAAAGAGATATCCGTTAAAAGTGATACGGTTAAAATCGAAGTTAGTAACACTGCTGTTACAACTTACTCTATAAATTTTTATGAT
>JAIRKW010000133.1 GCA_031259875.1 Campylobacteraceae bacterium | reverse complement strand
TACAAAGATTTGACATACTTACTTGAAGAGTTTAAAAACCTCTCGGCATTAGCAGACGAAAGTGGAGATAAGGCTACCGTCGCATATGCCGACGACCAAACCAAAGAGTTTGAAAAAGAGCTTTGGAAACTAAAACAGACTTTAGGCTAAAAGTCCAAATCCCCACCCGCCGTGCAAAATTAAATCTACACGGCGGGTATTTTAATATTTACAATGATGTAAAATTGGGTCAATATACAGTAAAAAGTTACAAAATTCACAAAAAAAATCAAAAATAATAAAAAACAAGCACTAATTAATGCTAAAACTTGAGAAAACTGTGGTAATATTTCAACATGATATTAGTTATCACTATAAAATATCAATTTGGGGATGTTTGCCGTTAGTTTGAGTTTTAAATAGGTAAACATTTGTTTATTGCGTATTGGCGCATTTTCTCGTCTTGTACAGTTACGCCTGACGCGACAAGATCCTATGTTTAAAAAGACAGACTTACGCGTTAAGTAGATGGGTTTATGAGAAATTTGCATATTTGAGCACATTTTATATATGGCCGCAGCTCTCACTTTTTGCAATGCTGTGTAAGTGTGAAGGCAGCTGATTAGCAACATATGGGTTGCGCCAAAAATGATTCGTATGATAGATATCTGCTAAGAGTAATTTTTAAGGCGTCTTGGTTTGGTATTTGCCTTTATTGCAGTAACTTTTGATTTAAGATAGTGTTTTCGTTGACAAAAGTGCAACTGGTTTTTGACATCTATTTTTTAAGGAGTATTTTTATGAAGCACAAAAAATTTTCTTTGGCAAGTAAGGTTTTAGTACTTACACTGATTTTTGGCACTACGGCATTGGCACATCTACCATATGTTCTGCCTTTGCAATTCCATACCGATCAAAATGTAGTAACTCTTTATGCGGGTTTGTCCGACAAATATTTTGAACCTGAAATGCCTGGAGGAGGAGCAGAAGGCGGTTACGACATTACCGTTACCAATCCTTCCGGAAAGACCAAGCATGCAGAATATATCAGCCGCCACAAGCAGCTTACTTTGATTGAGATAAACACTCCAAGCGAGGGAACATATAAGGTAAATCGCACTTTACTTTCCGCTGCGTTGCCGCATGTAGTGCGTGAAGGCAAGGCGGTTCGAGTGCTTGATGTGGTGTCGCCTGAACGCAGGAAAGAACTTGAGGCACAAAGAACGGAAGAGCGCCGATTTTTATTCAGGGACGAAGTCAAACCAGATGAGATTGAAGACGTGCAGATTATAAATCACGTTATTACTTATGTTACACGCGACAAACCAAATGAGGCGGCGCTTAAACCAGTTGGGAAAGGTTTTGAATTTGACTTCAAGACGCATCCGAATAGTGTCAGCGTAAAATCAGGTATTAAACTTACAGCTCTTATTGACGGCGAAGCTGCACCTGAAATTATTTTTGACTTTTACAAGCAAGGTGTCGACAAAACCATACATAGCGCTAAAAGCGACCACAACGGAATAGTCAATGTACGTTTCAATCAGTCCGGTATTTATGTTTTAAGAGCTCAAGCGCCGCTTGAGTCTGTGAAAGATGGAAAAATCGTAAATACCCGCTATATCAACTGGCTTATTATAGAGGTAAAACCGTGAGATTATGAGCCGCACTATATGTCTTGCAACGCAGGATGCAATACTAATTTATCCGAGAGCTAACCAATCTGTATTGGCGGCTCTCACCTGCTTTACAAAAAAATACTTTTTATAATGGCAGATTGCATTCTCCTTAAACTTTGATATTTATTCAAAATCTTTTGGAATACTGTTCTTCTCTACATGACTTGATATTTTCCGCAAGCAATAATGTCCATTGTATCATTACGAGGAACATAGCGACGCGGCAATGCAGCAAGACGCTCACATCTTTATCAATTAGTCAAATTCAGCAAATAATTGTGACTTGAAATTAAAATTTAAAGTTTTAAGAATGAATATTTTATGTTGCTGGATTGCCACGCCGCAAGCGGCTTATAATGATGGAAGGATATAGACTGTTTCACTTTCTATTTTATCGCTGTAATACATGAAAAAACTTTATCTCTTCTTCCATGTCAACTTTTATTCAAATCATTTTTGATTTTCCGTTTTCAAGAAAACAGACTAGGTATTTACAAAAAGATTATGTATCGATGATTAATATAATAGTACCTCAAATCAAAAATAGCATAAGAAATATTGCAGAGGCTGATGGAGTAAATATCTATAAAGAAGTTTCAAAAAACGAAGGTTACGATTTAAAAACACTTGATGCTGTTTTAAGAGATGGTATTATTAAAAATACACTCGGCGAAAATTTTGCATACTATTTGCAAGTTTTTCTTACAAATCCGAAAGGATTAAACGTTAGAAACAGTGTTTGTCACGGACTTTTTTCATATGATGATTTTAATTGTATGATAGCAGATAGGCTTTTACACGTAATGTTATGTTTTAGGCTTTTAAAAAATTAATACTGTTTTTAACGCTTAAATTTAAGATAATCGTAGTAAAATTCCGCTTTTATTTTAAAACTTCTGCACCTTGCTAGAAATATTTACAAAACAATCAGGAATAATCAAATGATATTCACAAAAAATTTTACTTATGTTT
>JAIRKW010000107.1 GCA_031259875.1 Campylobacteraceae bacterium | reverse complement strand
GTTTCGGTTCAACATATAATTGGATAATTATTGACCCTAACCCATATAAAATTTCAATACAACGCTTGTTTCGGTTCAACAATAACAGCAGTTGGACACAACCTGCTGTTATTGTATTTCAATACAACGCTTGTTTCGGTTCAACATATCTTAATCTCGCGCAGGCTGGATATGAGATACCCGATTTCAATACAACGCTTGTTTCGGTTCAACTAACAAACGCTATTGCAAACAGCGGCATTTTAGCACATTTCAATACAACGCTTGTTTCGGTTCAACGGTATAAAAACACAAATTCAAACGAATGGATATACGCATTTCAATACAACGCTTGTTTCGGTTCAACCGGATTATAAAAAATGTGCTTTTAACTTTGCAAAATGAATTTCAATACAACGCTTGTTTCGGTTCAACTTAGGCGTTAGAGGTATTTTGGGCTTTAAAAAAATGATTTCAATACAACGCTTGTTTCGGTTCAACGCCGCTTGCGCAGTTGAATTTCCCGCGCGCGTTTATGAATTTCAATACAACGCTTGTTTCGGTTCAACTCCAACTCTTCTATGTTTGTAACATATTTTTTAATATTTCAATACAACGCTTGTTTCGGTTCAACTTGCAGAGCGTTGCCCTGCGCTCCCCAACCATAAGTATTTCAATACAACGCTTGTTTCGGTTCAACACGCTTGAGACAAACAGTAACGGCAAAATAAGATTATTTCAATACAACGCTTGTTTCGGTTCAACCTAAGAAAAATAGGTCATCTTAAAAACAATAACCTCTTAAATTAGTCGCTTCTTGAACTTTTTCCAATCAATTTTAACAATGATAAGTAAAAGAACAAAAATCATAATAAGATACTATTTTAACGATATTTCTATAAAAACAGGTTAAAAATAGGTTGGAAAATTAAATATTTGTTTATTTGCAGCAATTCTATTGTGTACATATCATAAAGGGGAACTCTTCCTCAGATACTTGCGGCACATATACACCAAAAGTGCTCTGCTGTGTTCCCACCCTGAAGCGCTGCTTCGGACGATATTGCACAAGTCTAAAGAAGAGCGAACGTTATAGTAGCCATTTTTGACTTAAATTATAATTTCTTTATGTTATACTTTATCTTTTCGAAAAGCTTGAAAGGAAAAATATGAGCATTAAAAGCTGGCTTTTGACGGTTTTTAGAGAACTATTTTTGTATCATTATAAATCGCTTGAGTTTAGAGCCGAAATCTTTGCACTCATTATTGCGCCTAGCTGCAAAAGTGCCAAAGATTGCAACTTTAAAATATTAAAAGAAGTTGCGATGGCAATATACGGAAATGACCGTCACAGGCAGGATGTATTTTTAAATATCGTAAGAGAATATACGGCAATGATTTTGCGCAATGCGCCGGCTTCGTACGATGAGGCAATCAGAGATATAAACCGTAAAGTAAAAGCCGACAAAAGCTTCGCTATGAAAATCAATATGAATCATATCAATAGATTTTTAAGAGACGACATAAGCGAAGACAAACAACTTTTACAACAACGTATTGCAGAGTTTTTGGAGTACCAAAGTAAAGAGGCATCCTGCCCTATAAACCCAACAAAATATCAGAATTTATGATTTACTCTTCTCCCTCATCACTATATAAATATGCAGCGCGTCAATCGCAGCCGGAGTGATACCACTAATCTCGCTTGCTTCAAAAAGGGTCGGCGGGCTAAAATGCTTCAGCTTTTCGGCAGCTTCGTTTCCAAGCCCGCTTACTTTTGTAAAATCGATATCCGCGGGGATTTTTACTTCCAGCATCTTTTTCATAGCTTTTACCTGTTCTTCTTGTTTTTGTATATAATTTTTATATTTTGAAAATATTAGTATCTGCTCTTTGGCTTCATCTGAATACTCTTTAAAAACAGGCGATAATTTATCCAATTTTTCAAGTGTGAAGCTCTTTCTTGCCGCTACTTTTTGATAAGATGTTTTGTCATTTACCGCCTCTTCTTCCATGCTCTCCAAAAACGCGGTATTTTCGCGTGATGGGGTAAAAAAAGTATTTTCCAGAAACTCTACACTGGTTTTTAACTGCTCCTTTTTTGATTGCAATTTTACAAAAGTTTTCTCATCTATGAGACCTGCTTTATAACCATACTCCATAAGCCTTATATCAGCGTTGTCCTCCCTTAAAAGCAGTCTGAATTCAGCGCGGGAAGTGAACATGCGATATGGTTCTTTTGTTCCTTTTGTTGTCAAATCATCTATTAAAACGCCTATGTAAGCCTCATCTCTTCTGAACACCAAGGGTTCTTTTTCGTCAATGGATAAAACAGCATTTATGCCAGCAGTAATACCCAAAGCTGCTGCCTCTTCATATCCGGTAGTACCGTTTATCTGTCCTGCGCAGTAAAGTCCTTTTATCTTTTTTGTCTCCAATGTGTGCATTAATTCTGTAGGGTCTACATAATCATACTCTATCGCGTAGCCGAAGCGAACGATATTTGAATTCTCAAGTCCTGAAATTGTGCGCAGGAGATTTAACTGCACATCAGGAGGCAAAGATGTGGAGAGTCCGTTTATGTAATACTCTGTGGCCTCTCTTGTTTGCGGCTCTACAAAAAGATGATGGCGCTCTTTGTCTTTGAAGCGGTTGATTTTATCTTCAATGCTTGGGCAGTATCTTGGTCCAATACCTTCTATCTGTCCCGTAAAAAGCGGCGCTCTGTGGAAGTTATCGCTTATTATCTCGTGTGTTTTTGTGTTTGTGTATGTGATGAAACATGGAAGCTGGTAGGGATTAAAACTCTCCTTATCAGTTCTGAAACTTAAGGGGTATGGTTTGTCGTCTCCTCCTTGCAGTTGCATTTTGGTAAAATCTATACTTTTAGCATCGATTCTGGGGCATGTTCCGGTTTTTAGCCTTCCTAAAGTAAGTCCCAAATTTTTCAAAGAGTCTGATAAGGCATTTGAGGCAAATTCCCCCGTCCTGCCCGCACTTTGACGAAATTCGCCTACATGTATAAGTCCTTTTAGGAAAGTGCCCGTTGTTATGATGATTTTTTTGGCATAATATATATTTTGAATATGCGTTAAAACTCCGCTTGCTTCACCATTTTGCGTAAGTATCTCTTCTACTATCTCTTGCGTTACATCCAAATTCTTGGTATTTAATATAATATTTCGCATAAAAATGCGGTATCTGTCCATGTCAATCTGTGCCCTTGTACCTCTTACTGCCGGACCTTTGGATTCATTTAAAATGCGAAACTGTATTCCTGTGGCATCTGTTGCAAGCGCCATTTGACCGCCCAAAGCGTCAAGCTCTTTTACAAGATGTCCTTTGCCAAGTCCTCCTATGGCAGGATTACAGCTGGCAGCGCCTATTTGTTCTGCTAAAATAGTAATAAGAAGCGTTTTTTTGCCCATCCTAGCACTTGCCAGTGATGCTTCAATACCGGCATGCCCGCCGCCTATAACGATAATGTCGTATTTCATTTGTTCCTCAAAACTCTAAAAGAGCTAAAAAATTTCAGAGGAGGTATTGTAACATAAAAGTTATTGATAACAGCGGATATGCAAAATAAGAAATATATCATTAAAATAAACATTATTTTGGCACGGAAATATTAAGATAATATAAATAGATATGCTATAATAAAAATATTTTTAATTCGCGTAAGGTATCGGGGGTGTTTGGCGGTTTTTGACGCGACAAATTTTGAAAGGCAAAAAATGTTTACAGGACTTATCAGAGAGTGTGCCAGAACACTCTCATATAAAGACAATATTTTATGGCTTAGCGCGCAATACCGACCAAATATCGGAGATAGTGTTGCCGTAAACGGTGCATGTTTGACAGTGATAGAGGCAAAAGCCGGCGGCTTTAAAATGGAACTTTCACACGAAAGCCGGAAAACTTTGGCTACGGAGAATTTGAAAGGATTGGTTCATATAGAGCCGGCAATGGTGTTTGGAAGCCGCGTAGAAGGACATTTGATACAAGGACATGTAGACGCTGTCGGTGAATTGATTAATATACAAAAAGATGAGAATGCTACAAATTTTTTCATCAAAACACAAAATGACATTATGAAATTTATATCCCCAAAAGGAAGTATTGCGATTGACGGTATAAGCCTCACAGTGAATGAAGTAGGCGAAAATGATACTTTTAAACTGACTATAATCTCCCACACTATGCGTCAAACACTTTTCAGCGCGTACAAAGTCGGGCGCAGAGTAAATATCGAAACTGATATGATAGCGCGTTATCTCTTTAATTTCATGCAAAATAAAGAGAGTGGTTTGAAATGGAGTGACATAGATAGAATGACCGCATTATATTAGATGAGAGAAATTTTCACACAGAGAGTAAAAATCATCACAAGTGATAGAATGGGCGGCGTGAGTAAGGGCACATATGAGAGCTTGAATCTTGGACTTCACGTAGGCGATGAGCCTTCACACGTCAATCAAAACAGAGAAATTTTTGCCTCATATTTTGATGTCGATGTAAAAGAGTTGTGTTTTATGGAGCAAATACACAGCCCCATAGTAACGAAGGCAAAAAAAGAAGAAACGCCCAAAGCAGATGCTTTGATAACTGCGGATAAAGATTTGGTTTTGTGCGTTATGGTTGCCGACTGCGTGCCTGTTATTTTGTATAATAAAAAAGCCATTGCGGCTGTGCATGCGGGACGTAAGGGGGTATTCTCCAGTATTATCACAAATGTTTGCGAAGCGATGAAGACAGAGTTTGGCACAAAAGAGTTAAGTGCCTACATCGGCGTTTCTATCCGCTCTTGCTGTTATGAAATACAAGGCGATGTTTTAAGTGAAGCTATGAAAAATTTTGCATATGCATTAAACAACAAAGACGGGCGGCATTTTCTATCGCTGCAAACAATCATAAAAAAACAATTATATGAAAATGGAATCGTTAGTATAATCGATGAAAATGTCTGTTCCTGTTGCGCTAAAAACTACTTTTCATATAGGCGTGAAAGCGTATGCGGCAGATTTGCTGTTGGCGTGAAGATG
>JAIRKW010000053.1 GCA_031259875.1 Campylobacteraceae bacterium | reverse complement strand
AAAACATTTGACTCCTTGCGCGCTCGCAATATTTAATGTAGTTTGTGTGGTATACCACTCCGCCGGCATCAGTATCTTCATAATATATTCTGATTTGCAAATAATCTCCTTTAAAAATAGCACGCTCTTGTGCAAAAAATCTCAAGCACAACAAAGCGCGGTTTGTTTTTTTATCTTTTAATTTCTATCTATTGAGAATTTTCCGCCGCCTAAAAAGAAAATGGCAACAGATGTAAACAGATAAAAATAGACAGTCTCTATAGCAAGTCCGCCATGCTGACCTATAACAAACATGGTAGGAACATGCGCTAATATTATGATAAATATCATATTTATCACAAGTATCAACGCTGCAAGCCTTGTTTTAAAGCCAATAATGAGCAGTATAGGCACTAAAATCTCGCCTATATACACGCCGTAAGCTAAAAATTCAGGGAAAACGGAGCCAGAGAGCATTCCTTTTATTCCGTCTAAACCTTTTAGTTTACTGATGCCGTGAAAAAACATCAATACACCCACTAAAACCCTTAAAACCAACTTTCCTACATGTGCGCTGTTAGCATTTGCGCTGATTGGACAAGAGGACATACCTTCTCCTAATTAAATTTTCATGGAATGATAGCTAAAATTATCCAATTCAAAAATAAAAAAGCTGTATTAAAAACAGCCTATTTTTAAATATTTTTTATTACAATTGCACTATGAGAATAGATAAGTATTTAAATTGCGTCAATATAACAAAGCGTCGGGCAGTTGCAGAAGATATGTGTAAAAGCGGCGTTGTGAGCATTAACGGTAAAGTTGCAAAACCATCAAAAGATGTACAAATAGGCGACATCATAGTCATAGCTTATTTGCAAAAAAGCGTGAAATATGAGATTTTGCAGATACCAAGTACAAAAACAATTTCAAAAACAGAACAAAACAGATACGTAAAGGAAACAGTATGAATTTTTTGGAAGCCAAAAAAGCATTTGCCGCACTTTTTCAAAACGAATTAAGCGAGTGGGAAGCGAGGTCGCTTTTGACTACACTTTATGAAAATGGGGAAAATGAAGAGGAGATAGCTGCTGCTGCTACTGTCATGAGAAGCCACTCCATAAGGCTTTCCGTTCCTTTTGAGCTTCAAAATAAGATAATAGACATAGTAGGCACAGGCGGAGATAAAAGTAAAAGTATAAATATCTCCAGTACAGCTGCTATCATTTTAGCTTCTCTTGGCTGCTATGTGGCAAAACACGGAAATAGAGCGATAACGAGTAATTCAGGAAGCGCTGATATGCTCGAAGCTATCGGTATAAATCTAAGCTTACCCACAGAAGGGCAGATTAAGATGCTTGAAGAGACTAATTTCACATTTATGTTTGCGCTAAATCACCATCCCGCTATGTCTCATATTATGCCGATTAGAAGAAGTATTCCTCATCCGACTATATTTAATATTATAGGACCTTTATGTAATCCAGCAGGCGCTAAAAAAGGGTTGATAGGCGTTTTAAATCCTGCTTTTAATATCAAAATAGCAAATGCACTGAAACTTTTAAATAGTATCTCTGCTCTTGTCGTAAGTTCAAATGACGGAATGGATGAGATAAGCGTAAGCGCTGTTACAAAAGCTGCGATATTAAAAAATGATAAAGTGAGCGAATTTGAGATAGACCCGCAAGATTACGGCATAAAAATTTCAAGCAAGCAAGAGGTAATCGGCGGAGATGCCGTGCAAAATGCCAAAATAGCTCTTGATACGCTGACAAATAAAGAAAAAGGCGCAAAAAGAGACATAGTGCTTTTAAATACCGCTTTTACGCTTATTTTAGACGATAAAGCAAGAGATGTCAAAGAAGGACTTGAAATGGCAAATATGGCGATAGACAGCGGCAAAGCCAAAGACAAACTCGATGAAATCATCAAATTTTCACGTATGTTTTAATATATTATGATAAAATACGCGCCCAATGTTAGAGTTTGAGTTAAAAAAAAGCGAGATAGATACAGTTGCTAAAGCCATTGCAAAACTTTTGCCAGAAAGCGGCATAGTTTTACTAAAAGGAGATTTGGCATCAGGTAAAACAACGCTTGTAAAACATATAGCCGCTCTTTACGGAATAGATAAAAAGAGCGTATCAAGCCCCACTTTTTCTGTAATGAACACTTATGGCGGCGATTTTTTTCATTACGATATATATCAAAAAGGAAGCCTAGGTATCATGGAAAACGGTCTTTTTGAAAATTTACAGCAAAAAGGATACCATTTTATAGAGTGGGCAGATGAGGAACTTGAAAGAGTACTCAAAAACTGTGCATTTACATACACAGTTGTCGAGATATCTGCACCAGCAGCAAATAAAAGAATATATAAGGTTTATAATGTATAAATTATCTGTAAAAAACTTAGCTAAGACCATCAAAAAAACACAAATTATACACGACATTTCGCTTGAGATAAAAAGCGGCGAAATTGTAGGGCTTTTAGGGCCTAACGGAGCAGGAAAGACGACAACTTTTTATATGATTTGCGGGCTTATCCAGCCTACAAAGGGCGATATATATCTTGATGATATACAAATATCCAAAAAACCGCTTCATGAAAGAGCAAAGCTTGGTATCGGCTATCTGCCGCAAGAATCCAGCATTTTTAAGGATTTGAGCGTAGAAGAGAATCTCGCCTTAGCAGTTGAAATAACATGCAAAAGTAAAGAAGAGCAAGAGAATAGGGTAGATGAGCTTTTGGATCTTTTAAATATCCAGCCAATACGCCAAAGAAAAGGCGTAAGCTTAAGCGGAGGAGAGCGCAGACGATGTGAAATAGCCCGCTCACTTGCCATAATGCCAAAATTTCTGCTTTTGGACGAACCGTTTGCAGGAGTTGACCCGATAGCTGTGAATGATATACAAAATATCGTGAAAGATTTGACGAAGCTAAATATCGGCGTGCTTATCACCGACCACAATGTGCGCGAAACTTTAGCTATTTGCGACAGAGCTTATGTGATAAAAGACGGCTCTTTGCTTGCCAGCGGAACAAGCGATGAAGTAGCGCAAAATAAAGCGGTAAGAACATATTATCTCGGAGAGGGATTTAAGTTTTTTTAGTCTTTGCGTCAGCAAGAGAAACTCATATTTTGTATTGCTTTGAAATTCTCTGTTATTTTTATGCAAACAAAATTATCTTCTTTTCTTCATTGGATGATACTATTAAAATACAAAAGAATACAAAATTTATTTTCGCATAACACTCTATTTTACAAAATGAAGCGGCAGTCCGACATCTCACTCTTGGCAAATATTGTTCTGTTGTTGCAAACCATAAAAAGTGATATAGTAATTTAAACATCTATATGATCAGTATATCGCTTGCCAAAGTGCAAAATTTCCAATTCACACAAGAATTGTCAGAGAGTAAGCCATGCATATAATATGAAAATTACCAAAAAAATAAAATAAAGCTATTTGATTGATTTTTCTAAATTACCTTTTAATAGCGTGATAATTTAGAGGAATTGTCTAAAAAGTAATTTTCTATTTGTAATAATTGCTCTTTCATCATTACGATGAGCATAATAATACAGAAAAAATGCGTAAATTATCCTACTCTTTATGTTAAATCACTACCATTTTTCTTCACTCTCACATTTTTTTGTTACCACTATTTTGTTATTCCATGCGATAGAGCGTGCACTATATTTCATGAAAGGCGAAAATTCCCAATCCTATTATGTCATTCACGCGCGTTTTATTGGCAGCTTCATTACTTCATGCTGCTCAAAATCCCCTCCATCATTTCGTCACTCCCGCGCAGGCAGGTATCCACTCTTTATCTTTAGAATCAACAGAGTTTTACAACAAATGTATCTCCTCCGTCATTGCGAGGAAGGAGCATAGCGACTGGCGAAGCAATCCACAAATTCATTTGCAAAATAAAACTCTTTCACTTCAATATTATCTTCTTCAGATATTATTCTCATTTGACATTGCCAAGCATTTAATAAAGAATAAGATATTCAAACTGTTTGAAGTTATTTTTTTTGTAAAAAAAATAACAAGTTTTTGAATATCCCTTGATTTTATTAAATGTAAAGGTTTATCCATGAAATGGACAGTGTCACTGGGCAATTTCTTTGATTACTTTACATAAGAAAGTAACTAGGAAAAACAATTCAAGAAAATTAGAAAAAGAATTCGGCAATCTAAATCTCCTCTGCGTCATTGCAAGCAAAGCGCAGCAATCCAGAGAAATTACTAAAAAAGACAGATTGTTCTTTGTTTTTCAAAATA
>JAIRKW010000019.1 GCA_031259875.1 Campylobacteraceae bacterium | reverse complement strand
ATCGTTTTCCATGAAAACTCTTTGTTTATTATGGGAATGACTGAAGGGGGATTTGAATATCTTTTTCCTTGATTTTATTAAATGTTTAGCAGTAGTAATATCTAAAGAAATTAGACACTGTAATACAGTAAAAGCTAAAAGATAGTTTTACAATCATTAAACTCTACCAAGTAATCTTGTCGTAATAAACATTTCATACCATTTCATCATTATTTACTTTTAGGAGAAAAGAAATGAGAAAGTTATCGTATATGAGTTTCATTATTGCGCCATTATGTGCGTTATTGCTTATAGGATGTAATAGTGACAGTAATATTGAAAAAAGCAGTGATTTAAGTGCCTCTTTTTCAGTAGAGCGCAATAAAACAGATAAAGTTTATACGTTAAACATAGAAGGAGACGGACATTGGGAAGTATTTGCAGGAGAGATACCGGATAGTATTGATACAAATACAGTTATCATTGAAGGTAATGGTACAAAAGAGGTAAACTTAACACAGTTTCCATCAAATAAGCGTATCTATTTTCAATATATTTTGGAAAACAGTATTAAAATTATCGCCTCTGAGAGATTACTTCCAATGCAGGGAGCTTACAATGTAAGAGATATAGGAGGATATAAAACAGTAGATGGCAAAACAGTCAAATGGGGTAAAGTGTTTCGTTCGGGCGATTTAAACCAACTCACAAATACTGACATAGCATATCTTGAAAATATCGGTATAAGAACTGTTGTGGATTTTCGTGACAGCATTGAAAAGCTTGCTGCTCCGGATTCATCTCTTAGCACTGTTATCAACCGTTTGGAATATCCCATCGAGACAGGAAGTATTGTAGTATTAGCACAAACAGCAGAAGAGAATAAACAGGTGCTGATTGATGCTAATAAAGTATTTGTTACTGATTTTCAAGATGAATATAAAAAGTTTTTCGAAGCATTGATGAATGAAAACAATCTGCCTCTTCTGTTTCATTGCAGTGCAGGCAAAGACAGAGCAGGTTTTGCAGCAGCAATGTTTTTATCAGCTTTAGGAGTAGACAAAGAGACTATTATACAAGACTATCTGCTTTCTGGTATTTATGTAGAAGAGAAATATGCTTCATATGTAAGTTTAGCTCCGCATTTAGCTCCAGTATTTACAGTATATAGAGAATATATTGAAGCTGCTTTTGATACGATAGATAAAGAGTATGGTGGTATTGATAGTTATTTGAGTAATGAGCTTGGTGTGGATTTGGAGTTGATGAGAGCTATTTATACAAAATAGTGTTTCATTATGCAAAAACAAAAAATGTATAAAACTTTATATCGCTGCTTTTAAATAGCGGCGATATATTCAAACCTGCCATCCCACTAAATAATTTACTTAAAAACAGTATCGCAATCGCATTATATTTGCCAAGAAATACTATTTGATGGTTTATTTCATACTAAAACTACACTTGATTATTATTTGACCATAATACAAAAACATAAAAAATCCATTTTTTTGATTAAAAAATAACCATACATCTGTTCGTTTTTGAATTATAATTGCATTTATAACTCAAAAAGAGGCGGACGATATGAAAAGTTATTCATTCAAAACGGAAGTGCAAAGTTGCGGTGTAAAATATTTCAAGTCTATATGTTTATCACTTTTGACAACAGGCATATTGTTTGTATCGCCTGCTATTGCTGACAGCGACGTTCAAAAAGGAGATGAGATTTATGAGATAAACTGTTTGGGCTGTCATATGCCTGACGGTAAAGGAGATCAGGGTGTGGGCATGTATCCTGCTTTGGCAAATAATATTAAATTATCGTCCGTTTCAGCTACTGTGGAAGTCGTTACGAACGGCTTAAATGGAATGCCGTCTTTTAGGGAATATTTGACTGATGATGAGATATTGGAAGTGGTAAATTATATCCGTATAAATTTTGGAAACAATTTTAAAGATATTGCTCAACTGACTGATATACCTAAAAATAATTAGCCGTTATGGTAAGTTTATTTTTATTTGTCAAAGCCAAAAGTGATACTAAAGTGCAATGTTGACATTTTAAAGAGTTTTGCACAATGGTTTAATATGCTTCTTTAAATCCAAAAAATAGAATTAAGATATGGCAAATTTTTAAAATGTATGTTGCAATGGTATCTGAACAGTCATCAGAAGAAGCAAAAGATGATGATGCGTTTTATTCAATCTATCTATTAACACAGAAAGCCGAAAGTCTTAAGCTGCCTTTTTTTGGATGTTTACCTGCATTGAGTATGACGGAGGAGTGAGGGTGTGAAAATGACAGAGGATTGGAACATTATCGGCGGGCTTTAAGCCCGCCTTTTTTAATCAAAACTTTTCTTAGCTAAATTCTCAGCGCCTTTTGTAAAAAGAGACACAACTACCATCGTCAAAGCCGATAGCGGCAACGCGAATATAAGTGCATCTATAAAGATGATTTTTCCGCTGAATAAAGAATCTGCTCCAAATATCATTTTGCAAAATCCAAGTGCTTTAGCTTCTTGAAAATGAACAAATAAAAGCCAAAAAGCAGAAGTTGCAAATCCTACAAACATTGAGGCTATCGCGCCGGCTTTTGTAATTTTGCGCCAAAATATCGCGCCCGCATACGAAGGCAGAAAAATACTCGCGCAAAGAGCGAAAAAAATAGCTGTACTTCGCGCTATTATTGCAGGCTGTTTGTCAAATATGTAAGAGAGTACGACAGCGCATAGTATCATTACAACAACGCCTATGCGCGTTATAAACATAGAGCTTTTGCCGGCTTTAAAAAGCTGTTCGTAAATATCGCGTCCTATTGCTGTACCCATAGTGTGAAATTGTGATGCAAGTGTGCTCATTGCTGCCGAAATAAGTGCAAACAAAAACACAAATGAAAACCATTTTGGCATTGCCATAGTGATAAAAAGAGGCATTACCTGATCTACTCCGCCTGCACTTTGCAAAGCATTTCTGCCTTCATTGTATTCGTAAAACCATATATTTGTAAGTGCACCGACAAGATATGTAAGCCCCATCACGCCGAATATAAAAACACCGCCGATTAAGACACCTCTGTTTAATTCTTGCTTGCTTTTGACTGTCATAAATCTCACAACAAGCTGAGGCTGTGCCAAAACGCCTATGCCTACACCCAAAACAAGCGACGTAATTAAAAAGAGCCAACCATCGCTCAAAAATATCGGCATTTTATTCCATCCGTCAAAGCCCCACAGCGTTGATACTTTAAGTAAAAAGTTAGGAGAGCCAGCTTGAAAATCTTCCAAATGAACGCTCTGGAGCGGCATGACGGTACTTTCCCATACTTTATCGAATTTGCTAAGACTTGCCTCAAAACCGCCTATAGCGTTGAACGCAAATATTACCAGTACTACAATAGCGACAAACATAATTGCTCCCTGCAAAGCGTCTGTGAGCATAACGCTTTTTAAGCCTCCCGCTATAACATAAGCTGTAATGATGAGTGAAAAAACAAGCAATGACAGATGATAGTCAGCCCCAAAATATGAAGCGATAAAGTGCGTACCGCCGATGAGTACTGCTGCCGCGTAGAGCGGCATAAAAACAGTTATGATTAAGCCGCCAAACAGTTGTATAAATTTCGAATTAAACCTTTTGCCCAAAAACTCCGGAAATGTATGCGCACCGAGTTTAATACCCATTTTGCGTGTTCTGTCGCCGAAAACTACAAATGCTATAAAGATGCCTACAAAGAGGTTTGCAAACGCCAGCCAAATCATAGAGCTTCCCAGCCACGCCGCCACGCCGCTGAATCCGACTATAGCCGAAGTTGAGATGAAAGTTGCGCCGTAACTCAAAGACATTATCAAAGGGTGCGTATTGCGCCCTGCCAAAAGGTAATCGGTACTGTTTTTCGTACTTTTGTAACCAATAAAACCAAGATAACCGATAACTGCCAGATAGATTATGATAAAAATATTTTCCCACACGCCCATTTTACAATTCCTCGTTTATTTTTTGTTCTTCTTTTTCCCATTTCTTTGCTGCGTTTGTCTCCTCTTTGCCGTCTTTGTTCCAGCGGAAGAGTCCGTAAGCTATGCATAAAAAAAGTGCCGCACCTGATAAATATATAGATAACCTCACACCAAAATCAAAATGTTCCATTATGGATTCCTTATATTTATAAATACAAAATTGTTACTAAAAAATGATAAAAAAATCTTTAGTTTGAGACAGAATTTAATTTTTTGCGTTAAAATACGCTAAAATCTTATTTTATTTGTGTAAATAAGGAGCGTTATGATTTGGTCAAAAGAGGAAACACTGCCCAAAAGCGAATTAAAAACCTTACAGAGTGAACGCTTAAGGGAGATAATAGAAAGAGTCTACTATCTTGTGCCGTCTTATAAGAAAAAATTTGATGAGTGCGGTATTACGCCTGATATGATAAAATCTTTAGATGATTTAAAAAGACTGCCGTTTACCAAAAAGCAGGATTTGCGTGATAATTACCCTTACGGAATGTTTGCCGTGCCTATGGGTGAGATAGTAAGGATTCACAGCTCAAGCGGCACGACGGGCAAACCTACTGTTGTCGGATATACGCAAACAGATATGGGTATTTGGGCTGAAGTGATGGCACGCGCTTTTAGAATGGGCGGCGTTACATCTTCGGATATTATGCAAAATTCCCATGGATACGGGCTTTTTACGGGAGGTCTTGGGTTTCACGCGGCAGCTGAAAAAATGAAGGTTGCGGTTATCCCAAGTTCTACGGGTTTTACATCAAGACAGCTTTTACTTTTGAAAGATTTTGGAGCTACTGTGCTTACGGCTACTCCGTCATTTGCTCTGCATTTGGCTGAAGCGGCTAAAAATGAAGGGTACGATATCAAAAAAGATTTCAGACTGCGCGCGGGATTTTTCGGCGCTGAGCCTACAAGTATCGGCATGAAGGACGAAATAGCTAAAATATGGGGCATAGAATATCACGAAATATACGGTATAAGTGAAATCATAGGTCCGGGCGTGGCTTGCAACTGTAATTATTCAAGGTTTTTACATCTTCAGGAAGACCATTTTTATCCAGAGATAATAGACCCTAAAACGCTTGAAGTTTTACCTGAAGGACAAAGAGGAGAGCTTGTAGTTACAACTTTAACAAAGCAGGCTTTGCCGCTTGTGCGGTACAGAACGGGAGACATTACCTCCATAATAAGAACACCGTGTAAATGCGGGCGTACAACAGCCAGAATAGAGAGTATAGCAGGCAGAAGCGATGATATGCTTCTAATCGGTGGCGTTAATGTGTTTCCATCGCAAATTGAACATGTGCTTTCGACTATAGAGGGTATTGCACTGCATTATCAGATAATAGCGAAGAAAAAAGGATTTCTTGATAAGCTTGAGATTGATGTTGAAGTAGATGAGAGTATAATGGTTGATGATGTGGCGAGGCTTGAGAGTTTAAAAGCCTCCATTTCAAAGGCTCTTTTGAACAATCTCTATATAAATGTAGACGTCAAGCTTGTTGCGCCCAAATCAATAGAGCGCAGTGAGGGTAAAGCTGTAAGAGTCATAGACGAAAGGAAGAAGTAATGGCAGATTTTAACTATCTTGAACAACTCTCAATCTTTGTAGAAAACCGCTCCGGTGAATTGTATTCCATAACAGCTTTACTGGAACAGGAAAATATCTCGCTTTTATCTGTAGTTTTGTCTGACAGCAGTGAATTTGGCATATTAAGGCTACTTACTAAAAATACACAGCGAGCGCGTTTGCTTTTAATCGAAAACGGTTTTATGGCGCAGAGCGCTAAAGTGATAGGAGTACGTATTGTCAATCAAGTAGGCAGTTTTAATAAAGTTGTGAAAATTTTGAATGAAACAAATATTGATATACGCTATACATATACGGTCAACGAAAAAAACGACGGTATTTTTGTCTTTAAAGTTGATGATGACAAAATAGAAAAAGCAGTACTTGCGCTTGAGCAAAATGGTGTGAAAACAGTAAATGAAAATGATTTATAAAGCTCTTTTGCTTTTGATATTTTTTACTATTTCGCTTTTTGCCGAAAAGTTTGAATCTTTTGTAAAATATAAAGTCGGATACGGTGTTTTTACTTTGGGTGAGGCTTCGGCCTATCTGAAAATAAGTGATAACGGCAGTTATAAAACCGAAATATCGGCCAGAGCTAAAGGTTTGGCTGCTGTATTTTCAAGAGAACGCACAGAAAAATATATGAGTGAAGGCAGAGTGTTTGAGGGTAGACTTGTGCCTTATCACTTTGAAAAACAGACGTCTTACGGCAGCAAAAAGCGTCATATTGAGTTTTTTTGGAATTATGAAAATAAACAGATAGTTATGGAGAAGGAAAACTGTAAAGGCGGTAACTGCGAATACTCTTCTGAAATATTGCCGGATGATAAATACGCTGAAGATGATATTTTAACGCTCTATCATAATATTATGTTTGATTTTAATAAAACTGGTGCTAAAGAGATAAACGCTTCCGCTATCGGTTCAAAAAAACCTGTCATTATAATGCTGCCTGAAGGAGAACGGCTTAAAACTGCCAAAAAAACTTTTGGCGATAAAGAGGGTATATATATTGTCGCGATACTCAATCAAGAGATTTTTACAAGCGATAAAGGGGAACTTTATGTCAATGTTGACAGTGATAATACAGCTTCAAAGGCAGTTTTAAAAAAGACTATGCTTTTTGGTGATGTATGGGGCGAACAGATAGAAAAAAAGATTAGCGGACAGCAAAACCGCACGGCTTGGTAAAATATGCAATATTTGCACAGCTGATTTAATAAGCTTTAAGTATAAAAACAAGCATACGCAAATTAAAATTTTTAATGACAAAACGTTTATATATTGCATAAATTTTAAAAAATGGTAAAAAATTGTAATATTTCTGCTATAATACCTCTTTTTTAGTATCTTGCATATTTTTGATGCCATCTATATTTGTCTGTTAGCGGGCAAGCAGACGGCTTCAATGCTGCTTTTAGCTTGCAAATTAAACTTTAAAATATAAAATTATTAGGACATATAGATGAATGACTTTGAACATTTTGGATTGCACGAACAAGTATTGCGTGCTGTAAAAGAGGCCGGATTTAAGGAACCAAGTCCGATACAACAGGAGATAATACCTATCATTTTAAGCGGACGCGATGTTGTTGGACAAGCTCAAACAGGTACCGGCAAAACAGCAGCGTTTTCACTGCCGTCTCTTAGCATGATAGATACTGCTCAAAAGAGTGTGCAGATTTTGGTTATAACACCGACAAGAGAATTGGCAACGCAGATAAGCGATGAGATGTATGCTCTTGGGCGTTTCAGGAACATTCATACGGTAACGGTTTACGGCGGCAGTTCGTATTCTCGCCAGCTCAAACTGATAGAGCAGGGTTCAAACGTAGTGGTAGCAACGCCGGGTAGGCTTTTGGATTTACTCAAAGGCAATAAAATGTACGGTTTTGAGCCAAAAATAGTTATACTTGATGAAGCTGATGAAATGCTTGATATGGGCTTTTTAGAGGATATAGAGGCTATATTTGCGCACCTTCCCAAAGAGCGCCAGACACTGCTTTTATCTGCCACTATGCCAGAACCCATCAAAGCTTTAGCCAAAAGAATACTCAATAATCCCGCTTTTGTGAGTGTAACGCCTCAAAATGCTACAACTAATGCCGATATAGAACAGCAGTATTACGTTATAGAAGAGTATGAGCGTGATGATGCGATTATAAGGCTTTTGGACGCTTTAGACCCGCAAAAGGCGATTATATTTTGCCGCACAAAAAAAGAGGTTGACAGACTCAGCACAAAACTTATTTCTTCTGGATTTATTGCTAAATCTCTTCATGGCGATATGGACCAGCCTCAGCGCGAAGAGGTTATCAAATCTTTCAGAAACAGCGATATAGATATTCTTGTCGCTACCGATGTTGCTGCACGTGGACTTAATGTCAAAGAGATAACGCATGTTTTTAACTATCATATGCCGTTTGACCCTGAGAGTTATGTTCACCGTATAGGCAGAACTGCAAGAGCAGGACAAAAAGGAACAGCTATTACGCTTTTAACGCCTATAGAATACCATAGCTTACAGCGAATCGCCAAAACAGTCGGTACGAAATTAACGCAAAAGCAAATACCGACTCTATTTGAGATGAAAGCCAACAGCGCCAAAAAATTAGCTCAAAATATACTTGCAGCAAGTATAGATTCTGCGGCAGTGAAGATTGTAAATGAGCTTGAAAAAGAGTTGGATTTAGCACAGATAGCCTATAAAGCCATCTCATTGCTTATAGGTAAATCTGACGCAAAAGGACCAAATTCAATAGGCGTTGACAGTAAAACTTTTGAAAGCTATATCAAAAAAGCACACGCCAAAGAGGAAGAGAAACGCTCTGCCCGCTCCCGCAGCAGAAATCGCTCATCCAATCGCGGCGGCAGCGAACGCAGCAGAAATGATAGAAGCAGTTTTGGCAGTAAAGGCGGCAAAAAAAGCAAAAGAAAAGATAGATAAAACAGGCTTGTACATCAGGCATAATGAATAAATTTTGCCGTTAATGTAAAACTTTTACTCTCCGATACAAGGATATAAAAAATGCCATCCTGGTATCGGAACTTTAAATCTGCAAAGCTTATTTTCCAATGTTTGGCATTAAAAGCCAATTTAGGATAAGTTTTTAAGCCTATCTTTCGATGAAATTTTAGTGTAAATTTTATTTTTTTATTCCATGATAAACTATTGGTTTTGCGGATTATTTGGTTTTTAAAATTGCAATTTATTTCGACATATATTGAAATATTAGCAAAAATCAGTGCATAAAATCTTGTTATTTGAGATAAATGCAGTCTTATAATCCATCTGCATGTTGTACTTTATTCCAAACTTTCGAGTATAAATTTTGCAATTTCTGTTATAAGCATTATTAAATTATTGCAATAATTTATATTGTGACATAAAATTATTGTTATAGTTTAATATATAGTTTTTAAAAATCATATTTATATTTAATAATATAAATATTTTTGGCATATTTATACAAAAACAGTATGCAATTATTATATAAATAAGACAAAAAAATATTCAAATTTTTACTAATTTATACTTGATTTTTTGTCCGATTTCATATAAAATGCTGAAAGATATTTAAAATATATGAGAAAATTTTATGTTTTACAATGCTTTAAGTCTAAAATCGGAGAGAGAGAGAGAGATTAACCTTAAACAGAACTTATATTTTTTTAGTAAAATTTTTAAATCAAACCATCTCCGCTCCAATTCCCATTAAGTAAAAAATAAAATTCTATTTTTTAGAACGGCAAATATTTCTTTTAGACACACTATTTTAGATTTGTATCTAAAAAACTATTTTTAAAAGATTTTCATTTTTCCGCCTAAAAAATGGAAATGTTCTTTGTTATATTTTCACGCTTTGGTAATGTCAAAATTTACAAAGGGTGTAGTCTTATCTGCGAAATAGAGCAAAACGCTTTTTGGCAATACTCATTTAAAAGATAATTTATGCATTAATATATAAATTAAAATTTTTAAATCTATATTAGTAAATATAGCATATTTTATTTCTAATAATTTATAAAATATGACAAAAAGTGTTACTTTTTTACTCTGTATAGTAGATATATAAATTATTCATTGTAATATATCTATTTTTTTAAGAAAATAATTCTAGAATTAGAAAGATATTTTAAATATTTAGGGGTGATTTGTATGTCAAAGTATTTTATGCATCAAATTAAAAGCAAAAAGAAGAATATCAACTACATCTCAAAAATATTTCATACATTATTTAATAGTGATTTAATCATACAAATCTTACAAAGGAGAAAACATGAAAGAGTTTTTACTTTTTTGTTTCTGGGGTGGTTGTTTGTTTTAGTATGCATTTAATATGCTATAAGTTCATAAGGGGTGCACAATGTATGTTTTAGAATGCAAATCGCTGATAAAAAAGCGAGAGATGGGCAAAGTAGTAGCGATGGAGGCTATTATTAAAATGGATGAGGAGTTGGCTGATTTTTTGGAGCAAGATATTGAAGAGCAGCAAAAACAGTCTGGTGAGCGGTGGAAAGAAGAGTCGAGGGAAGACCCAAGACGAAAGATAGTCAAACTCATAAGAAGCTCTATAGAGCAGAAAAAAGCAAAAATAGAAGATATAAAAAAAGTATATGGCTTGGAATGATTATCATCGTTTTTGTTTATGGTATGCTGTTTTTGAGATTTTGCAAATACAGCTAGCATTCCCCCTAAAAATAAATTTAGGGGGAATTTGAACAAAAATGACACAATTACAAAAAAATAAACAGCAGAATTAAGCAGCAAAAAGCCTCTGCAACAATTAAAATATGTCTGCCGTGAAAAAGGAATTGTTAAGATGTACTGCAGGAAGTCATTTTAAATATTGTCAATGTTTCCGTTCAATAATCTCAAATGTTAAAAAGATAATTTAAGCCTATTTTGTGCTCTATCTTAAAATAAAGCAGCTAATCGTTTTGCAATTTTCATAGATTGTTACATAGCGTCGCGTGTTTCTTGCAATAGTAGGGCAGCAGAGTGAAAATGCTTAACTTTCTTTTTTCTCATTTTCACAGCAATAAAATTATTGAATGCTCTTGAATGCAAAAAGTTTATTTATTGGAAGCCATTGGGTAATTTTTTGATTGTTTTGTGCAAGAAAGCAATAAGAGAAAAGATTTGTACCATAACTTAGTGTTGATAAATTGCTATGTTGCTGCCCCTTCTTGCAATAAGAGAAATTTGAAAAAGGCGCATTTGCTTGCTGCAAAATTTATCAAAGTATTTTATGCAGTGTAGTGGCATTTTTCATCCAATCCTCAAGCTCATCCCATTTTTGCTCTTCTACCATAACACGGCATTTTTCAAGCTCTATTTGAAAATTTTTTATAGCTTCCAATACGTTCTGGCGGTTTTGCTTAAATACATTACTCCACATTATCGGAGAACTTTTGGCTACACGGCTCATATCGCGAAAACCGCCGCCTGCTAAAATCAAAATACTTTTAGGATCTTCTTGATGCATAACGCTATTTGCCAAAGCGTAACTTAATGCGTGGGGCATATGCGAAATATATGAAGTATGGCAGTCGTGCTCTTTGGGATTCATGAAAAATATCTTCATGCCGATGTGAGAAAATATTTGCACTGCGCGCGTCAAATGGATATCTTCGACCTCTTTGCTTTTGCATATCACAACAACGCCGCCGTTGTAAAGCGTAGCAAATGCCGCACTTGGACCAAACTTTTCTGTACCTGTCATAGGATGAGCTGGTATAAAATTTTTGCGCAGAGTCTCAGGTGTGCTTTTTACTATCTCTTCTTTTGTGCTGCCTAAATCTATTAAAGTTGTACCACTGTCAATGTCAGTAAGGCTTTGTATTATTGTAATGATAGCATCTACGGGTGTTGCCAGAAATATTACATCGCACCTTTTTATATCCTCAAAGTTCACTATTTCATTAACGAGTCCGAGTTTTAACGCCTCTTCACAGTGCGCTACATTATTGTCAAGCCCTACTACTTTTTTGATAAATTTTGTATTTTGAAGTGCTAAACCCATTGAGCCGCCAATAAGCCCAAGTCCTATAATTCCAGCCGTCAACATGTATCCTTAGAAATTTTGAATATTTATTATTAAAATGGTATTATACCTACTTTATTTTGCAAAATTTTGTTTACGGATGTTTTTATGAAAAAAGTTTTACTCTCTCTTGCCTGCATTGCCGCTTTGAGTGATACATTGTGCGCTAAACAGATAAATGATATCAAATTTGAAGGATTATTGTACCTTTCTCCTGAGACAGCTATAGAAATGACAGGGCTGAAAGTAGGGCAGCAAATCAATATAGATACGATTGACAATGCTGTAAAAACTCTATTTAGGCAGCAATATTTTGAGGATATTTGGATAGAAGAAGAAGATGGAGTTATTACTATACATCTTAAAGAGAAGCCGATTATTGCAAAAGTTGATATAGAGGGTATTGGTGATAGTGATAAAGAGTCTATTAACTCTTTTTCCAACATCAAAAAAGGTGAGATATATGATTTTGGCAAAATAGAGTTTGCTAAAGAGCAGATAAAGAAGTTTTACGAACTAAAAGGTTTTTTTGATACTGTGGTGGATGTAGAAACAAACCGTTTTAATGAGCAGAGTATAGAGATAAAGTTTAAAATTAACCGCGGTGAGAATATTATTATTAAAAGTGTGGATATATACGGCGCGGATAAATTGGATTACGGTGATTTTGAACCCTCCTTGGCCAACAAAGAGCGCGAATTTATGGGATGGATGTGGGGCAGAAACGATGGTAAGGTAAATCTTTTTGAACTGGAACAGGATGCCTCAAAAATCCGCGATATATACTATAAATACGGTTATTTGGATGCAAATGTCAGCGCACCGTATTTGAGAGTGTCTTTTGATAATTATAATGCTAAATTGGAATATAAAGTAGACGAGGGCAAAAAGTATAAAGTGGGCGGTATTACGATATCTATTCCAGATGGGTTTATGGATATTGAAAAAGTAAAAAAAGGTTTTGCGCTTCAAAGTAAAGATACGTTTGATATCGTTAAACTCAGAAAAGATGCTAAAAAGCTTGAAGATATGATAGCTGACCAAGGTTACGCTTATGTTAAAGTCTATCCGGATATTAATAAAGATGCACAAAATAATATTGTAGATATTATTTATACAGTAACGCCTGCGGATAAAGTCTATATCAGAGATGTGCGCATTATGGGCAATTCTGTCACTATAGACAGGGTTATACGCCGCGATGTGTTTTTAGCCCCGAAGGATTTGTATAGCAGAACAGATTTAAGAGATTCAAGAGACGCTCTTAGACGAACGGGATATTTTGAAGATGTAACCATCAAAGAAGAGAGAGTCTCTAAAGACGAGATAGATTTGGTGGTTGAGGTCAAGGAGAGACAAACCGGAACAATAGGCGGCGGTATAGGTTACGGCTCAAGCGACGGTTTTTTGATAAACGCTTATGTATCCGAGAATAATCTTTTAGGAAGCGGTGTTAGCACGTCTATTAATGTAGAGCGTTCAAACAAAGAGTTATCAGGCTCTATATCCGTATCAAATCCGCGTATTTTTGATTCTGCTTACAGTCTTGGCGGAAGTATTTACAGAAAAGATTACGACTATTATGATTATGATGAATTAACAAGTGGTTTTTATGTATCGTTAGGGCGAAGATTGGGACGCTATATATCGGCGTCTGTCAGATATACTTACGAGACTTCAGAGCTTAGCGATATCAGTGCAGCATTACAGCACGATATAGATAAAGATACGAGCGGTTATTTGGCAAAGACTTTGAAAAGTTCTGTTATGCCAAGCCTCTCATTTAACAATACAGACGATTATTATCTGCCAAGACGCGGTATAGCAGCGAGCACATCTTTTGAAATTGCCGGACTTGGCGGTGATCAGGATTTCTTGAAAAGCATAAGCAGATTTGCTGCTTTTTATGGTCTTGAGGATAGCATAGGGTATGATTTGATATTGCGCTATAAGGCACAGTTTGGTTGGATAGAAGAGGGGAATTATCTGCCGTACAATGAGAAACTCTATCTTGGAGGCGTGGGTTCATTAAGAGGTTTTGAGAGTAGTTCCATTTCTCCAAAAAATGCAGACGGCGCTCTTACAGGCGGTAAAATATCGCTTCTAAATACGGTAGAGCTCAGTTTTCCTATGGTAGAGAGAATAAAAATGCGCGGCGCGCTGTTTGTTGACTATGGTATGATAGGCAATGATGATTTGAGTGAAAAACGCGCTTCGGCTGGCGCTGCATTAGAGTGGATATCTCCAATGGGACCGATACAATTTATTTTTGCCAAACCTCTTAAAAAAGAGGATGGAGACAGGATAAGCAGTTTCGAGTTTACTATGGGAAGGACATTTTAGTTCTAAATATCCAACTATGGGTTTAATAATTCTATAAACCTTTTAAGGGTTGTAAAGTAGAATTTTTATATCAATAGATTATTCCCTTAGGTCTTTTATGTGAAATGACGAATCGATAAGAGTATTGGGAAAAGCCCTTGTTGTAGTGAATTTTAAATATAGACAGTTCCATAAAAGAATTAATAAACAGATGTAAAAATAAGAATTCTAAAAATGTTGCAGGTATTTTATTCTGCCGCAAATTAAATCTTTTTTGCAAAATGGGTTTATAACACGAACCCGTAATAATATTTTGATATCTTCAGCAATGTTGTTGCTATAGTAGAAAAAGAGCAAGAGAGACTGAAAAAGTACTCTGGCATGATAAAAACTCAATGTCTTTGCAAGAGTGAAAAAATAAACAGTGAAAAATTATGACTGAAATAATATGCTGTCTTAACCTTAATTTTCTGCAAAAATTGATATTTTGGCAGCCTTAAAATGCATTATTTGTTACTATTTTATTAAATTCTTTCTATTTTTCAAAAAGTAATCCAATGCGTTAGCTTGCAGTTTATAATATCATCATTATTTAGAGCAGTGTACCCCTATGTTTATTGTGTAAAAATTCGAGATTTCCTAATATGTTTTCTTTCTTTTGTTATGCCAAGATATAGTTTTTTAGTAGTTTATATATTCTTGCAATAATATCTGTTGATTTCAAAGTAAGCTAAAAACACTTAAATGTGTCTTTAGGAGTTGCAAAGTTTGTTGTTGACAGCATATATATTCTCTAATAAATATTCATAATTGAGTTTGTTCAAGATTTGCAGTAAATGATAAATACCGCCAATGGAGTTTTGGCGGTATTTAAGTAAACTATTTGACTTTTTCCAAATACTCGCCGCGTGCGGTATCTACTCTTACGGTGTCACCCTCAAGTACGTGGAAAGGCACCTGTATAACTGCGCCGCTTTCCAAAGTAGCTGGTTTTCTGCCGCCTTGCGTGTCGCCTTTGAAGTTTGGCGGAGTGTCCGTTATTTTATACTCAACTACTTGAGGCATTTCAACATCTATAGCAACATTGTTGTGAAAAAGTACCTCTACTGTCATGCCGTCAAGCATCCACTTGAGCAAATCTCCCATCTGCTCTTCGGATATGGCAACTTGCTCGTATGTATCTGTATCCATAAATTGCAGATATTCGCCGTCATCATAAAGATACTGCATTGTTTTTTGCACGAGATTTGGCTGTTCGCACTTGTCGCCGGCGTGAAAAGTCTTCTCTATAACTTTGCCATTTATGAAAGACTTAATTTTAGCTCTCACAAATGCCGGTCCTTTTCCGGGTTTTACGTGCTGATACTCTACTATCTTATACGGAATACCGTCTAACTCTATCTTTAACCCTTTTTTTAAGTCGCCCATTGAATATGAAGCCATAAATTTTCTCCTATATATATACGCTTTGCGCCCAGACGCACTGCTCAAGTTCGTTTAGTTTAGCAAGAATCTCTTTGCTTATCTCTTGGTCTACCAATACAACCGCAAGAGCAAAACCGTCATCTCCGCGTCCAAGCCTGAAGTCGGCTATATTCACATTGTTTTGCGCCAAAATGGTACTGATTGCAGCGATAACGCCAGGCACGTCTCTGTTTTTAAAGATTATCATTTTACCTTTTGGTTTAAAGTCAGTCTTAAAGCCGTTAATATCGACGATTCTGTGTTCATTCTCGCCAAATACCGTTCCGCTTACCTGAGCGACTCCTTTGTCGGTTGATATTTTGACAGTTACTTTATTGCTGTATCCGCTTGCCGGTAAGACTTTGGAGCTTGTGTCTATCCTGTTTTCTGCAGCCACATAAGCGGCATTTACGTAATTAATATTATCTCCCAAAGACTCTTTCAGCGCTCCTACAATTGCAAAGGTCAGCAAAGAGTTTATGTGTTCGCTGATTGTTCCTTCGCCTTCTATATGAATGCCTAAAATCGGCCGTTTATATATTTGAACGGCTAAAAAGCTTATTTTTTGTACCAATTCAAGATACGGTGCTACAGAGTTTGGCAAATCTTCCGTTTTAATTGGAAGGTTGAGTGCATTAGGATAGCTTACGCCTCTTGCAGCCAGTATCGCTGCTTCTGCCGCTGCAATAGCTATCTTTTCTTGAGATTCTAAAGTATTCGCACCAAGATGCGGCGTTACCGTAACATTGTCAAGGTCTAAAAGAGGATTATCCACGGCAGGCTCTTTTGAGAATACATCAATGCCTGCAAAAGCCACTTGCCCACTTTTTAAGCCTTCAATAAGAGCTTCCTCATTATATAATCCGCCGCGTGCTACATTAATAAGTCTCACGCCTTTTTTCATTTTAGCTATTTCGGCTTTGTCGATTATATTGACAGTCTCTTTAGTCTTAGGCGTATGGATAGTGATGAAATCACATGCCAAAATATCATCAAAATTTTCTGTATATGTCATACCCAAATCAGTTACTTTATTGCTTTGAATATACGGATCATACGCTATGATATCCATGCTAAAAGCTTTAGCGCGTACGGCAACGCGGCTTCCTATATTGCCAAAACCAATAACGCCGAGCTTTTTGCCAAATAATTCAACGCCGTACCACTTTTCGCGCTTCCAAATTCTGTCCTGCTTTAATGCATTGTGTGCATACGGAAAACTGCGTGCAACAGATAAAATGTGCGCCATAGTAAGTTCCACAGCAGCTATCGTGTTTGCGGTCGGAACGTTCATGGCAATCACACCTCTTTTGCTGCATTCGTCCAAATCCACATTATCCACGCCTACGCCTGCGCGTACTACCGCGTTTAGTTTTTTACCGCTGTCTAAAAATTTAACGTCCACATCAGTAGGACTTCTTGTGATAGCCACATCGGCGTCTTTTAGAAATTCGCCAAGTTTATCTTTAGCGATGCCAGTCGCATCAATCGCTTCTATATCATTCTCTTTTCTTAAAAGCTCAAAGCCTTTTTCGTGAATAGCATCACATACGACAATCTTTTTTTGTCTCACTGAAACAACCTTTTGAAATCTTTTTTTGTATATAAAAGCCGCCTAAAATATGTTTGCAGCGGCTTTTGGCATTAATCTATTTTAGCTGGTCTTTTATAATATCACCCAAAGTCATTTTGTCATCTTTGTTTATCTTGCTTAAAGTTTCGCGCTCTTTGATTTTGGAGAGTCTTTTTATGGATAAGCGTATGCGGTTTTTCTTTTCGTCTATAAAGACTATAACTGCTTCTATCTCATCTCCGGCTTTTAAGTCGTCAACATTGATGCTTCCCAAATCTTCTTTGCGTATAAGTGCATCCACACCGTCTTCAAGCTCTACAAACAGACCGAAATCTTTTATGTCAAGGATTTTACCGTTTACAATATCACCGTTACCATATTTTTTAGCATATTTTTGTATCGGACTTTCTTGAAGTTCTTTGAGGCTTAGTGAAATTTTTTCATTTTCGGCGTCTATTTTGATGATTTTAACTTCAACTTCATCGCCTTCTTTAAACAAATCTTTGCATCTTGCGTTTCTGTTCCATGAAGAGTCTTCGTTGTGTAGTAAACCCTCGATAGTGCCGATTTTTACGAATGCTCCGAAATTTGTTAATGTTGTTATATTACCTTTTACTATATCGCCGACTTTGTGGGTTTTCGTGAAATCATCAAACGGTTTTGGAAGGACATTTTTCAAAGAGACGCGAAGTCGTCTGCCTTTTATGTCTATCTCTATAACTTCAACATCTATTTGCTGGCCTTCACTGATATAATCTTTTGGATGTTTGATATTTTTGTCCCAAGAGATTTCGGAAATGTGTAAAAAGCCTTCGACATCATTGCCCAAATCAACAAACGCACCGTAAGGTTCTATATTGCTGACGATTACTTGTATAACGTCTTTTTCAACAAGCTGGTCTTCTATCTCCTGCCAAGGGTCGGGCTGAGCTGCCTTGATAGACAATGAAAGGTGTCTTTTATCTTTATCGTAACTGATGGCTTTTACCAATACTCTGTCGCCCTCTTTGTAAAATGAACTCGGATTGACAGGACCTTTGTAACTTATTTCGCTGTAGTGAACGAGTCCGTCTACGCCGCCTACATCCACGAACATACCGTATGTTGTAATTCTTTTAACTACACCCTCTACGGCTTCATTTTTTTCCATTAACTCTTGAATAATATCTTTTCGTTTTTTTCGTTCTTCATCTAAAGGTTTTTTTCTTGAAACTACGATAGATTCGTTATCTTTGTCTATTTTTAAAACTGAAACTCTAATAGTTTTGCCAGTAAGTGTCTGCGGGTCTTTGACCGCCACTTGCGAACGCGGCAGGAAAAACTCTACGCCATCGCTGTTTTCAGCGATAAGGCCGCCTTTGTTTTTGCCGATAACTTTCGCGTCAAACGGAAGGTTATCGCCCTCGTTAAAACTATTTATAAAAGCTTTTATCTTCTCTTTTTTAATAGCTTTTTTATGAGAAATTATTGGTTTTTCATTTCTAAAACCTGTTATGACAACTTTTATGGCGTCACCCACTTTGTGAGTAAGATTGCCTTCAGCGTCTTTAATTTCCGAGGTATAAAGTCTCCCCTCACTTTTTTTACCAACATCAACCAGTGTTATATCGTCTCTAATTTCAACAATAACACCATCAGCTGTCACTTCGTTATCGGTTTCTCTGCCCGATTCAAATTCTTCCAGCATAGTTGCAAAATCCATATCCTCTATAAATTCCGCCGTATTTTCGGTGTTGTTTTGAACACTATTGTTCACCTCTTTTGCCATTCTTTTCCTTTTGGTGTGATTTGTTCGCTTTTGTAAAATTAAAACGGACTCAAAATTAACATTATACTTTAATTTCTCTGATTTTTTCAATAATTTTTTCAATAATCCAATCAGGAGTTGAAGCCCCGGCTGTTATACCGCATATTTTTTTGCCTGTAAACCACGAAAAATTCAGCTCTTTGGCGTTTTCTACAAGAAAACTGTCTTCACAATATTCTTTAACAATTCTATACAATTGTTTTGTATTTGAAGAGTTTTTTCCACCGACAACTATAACAATGTCAGATTCAATCGCCAATTCCCGCGCCGCATCCTGATTTTCAAAAGTAGCATTACAGATAGTGTTAAAAACTCTTACCTCTTTGCATGAACTGATTAAAAAATCGGCAATTTTCAAAAACTCATCCACGTTGCGCGTTGTCTGCGATACAAGAGTAACTTTATTGTTTAAATTTATTCCGCTCAAATCCTGAATATTCAAGACTACATGGACGTTGTCGTGTATACTGTAACTCTTGACGCTTTTAACTTCGGGATGATTTTTATCGCCGAAAATTATTATCGTGTAACTTTGTGCGCTCATCTCTTCGCAAATTTTTTGAGGTTTTGTAACAAAAGGACAAGTAGCATTTATTATTTCTATATTTAGCTTTTTCAAAGCTTCCAAATCCTCTTTTTGTATACCGTGTGTGCGAATAATTGCCTTTTTTATACCCGCGGCTTCGTTTGCACTGTTTAACGTATTTACATTAAAATTATTTTTGAGTCTCAAAATCTCTTCGTTATTGTGTATTAAAGGTCCTATTGTAGAGGCTCCGGGTGCGTTTTCCGCTATTTTAATAGCTCTTTTAACGCCAAAGCAAAAACCGTAACTTTTGGCCAATTTTATCTTCACGGTAAATTCTCTGCCGTGCTTATTTTTTTTAAAATATCTATAAAATTCGGAAATGAAGTATTAATACAGTCTGTATCCTCTATAACTCCACCGCACAAAAGTGAAGCTATAGCAAAACTCATGGCAATTCTATGGTCGCCGAAACTGTTAAATACGACTTTTTTAAATATGCCGCCTTCTATATCATACCCGTCTTCATACTCTCTTACATTGATGCCGCAAAGCTTTAGATTTTTAACGACTGTGCTTATTCTGTCGCTCTCTTTTACCCTAAGCTCTTTGGCATTTCTTACGCTGCTTATGCCATAAGCGCAGGCAAAAGCTATCGAAAGAGCCGGAAGTTCGTCTATGAGCCACGAAATATTTTCGCTGACCTTTATAGCTTTTAATGGTGCATACTTCACTATAATATCGCCGATACTTTCGTATTTATCCTCTTTTTGCACAAACTCTATCTGCGTTCCCATCTGCTGTAAAATCTTAAAAGCTTCCATGCGCGTTTTATTTAAAAGTACATTTTTTAAAGTTATTTTCGAATTTGGGACAATAGCGGCGGCAACGGCAAAGAAAAACGCACCTGAAGGGTCGGCGGGTACAGTGATATCCAAAGGGTACAGCGGCTTTTTAATTGGATGTATAATGATTTTGCCATTTTTGCATTCTATATTGGCACCCATACCTCTTAACATTCTTTCCGTATGGTCACGGCTGAGTTCGGGCTCGCTAAAAAAACTTGGCGCATTTAATCTAAGCGCGCTTAAAATCAGCGCGCTTTTTACTTGTGCTGACGCTATGGGACTTTCGTAATCAAATGGTTTTAGTTTTGTACCTCTGATACAAATCGGCGACAAATTCCCATTCTGCCTGCCGTCTATATTTGCGCCTATCTTTTTTAATGGTTCGGCAAGCCTTTTCATCGGACGCGAAGCTAAATATTTGTCGCCGTGTAAAACAAAAAAACCTTCAATACCACTTAGAAACCCCATTAATAGCCGCATAGCTGTTCCGCTGTTGCCGCAGTCGAGTACTAAGGGCGGCTCAATGATTTTTGCTGGCGGAGTGATGTGTAAAATACCATTTTCATTCTCTGTTTTTGCGCCCAATGACTTAATGATATTTAGTGTGCAAAGTGTATCTTCAGCTTGCAAATAGTTTCTGACAAGCGACGTTTTATCGCTTAAAAGTGAAAAAACAGCGCATCTGTGTGATATTGATTTATCTGCTGCTATATCGCTTATAACTTCATCGAAAGCTTTGGCTTTTTCTACTTTTAAAATACTCATCTTACGCTGATTTTTAACTCCGAATAGAGAGCCTTTAATATCTGTTCTAAAAAGCCGTTTATTTCCCGCTCGGTAAAGGTCTTTTCTTCTGATTTGAAAACAAGCGTGATGGTTAAGCTGTTGTTACTGCCTAACGAATCGTCTTCATAAAGATCTATGGGATAAAAAGCGCTTAACTCTTTTGGCGCATTGTTTTTAAGGCATTGCGCTACTTTTGTGTATTCCAACTCTTTTGGCACAAGAAGACTCAAATCTCTTGAAACATTCGGTAGTTTTGAATAAACTTTGGCTCTTTTTCGCCCATACGGCAATGTTTCAAAATCCACTTCGCATATATATGTGCGTCCCAAATCATATTCATTTTCAACGCCGACTCTTGCAATATAGCCGGCTTTTTTGCCGTTTATAATTATCTGTGCATACTCATACGGGCTGTAGAATCTATTGGCAGGTTCTGCTTTTATTAGCTCAAAATCTCCCAAAACGACAGCTATTTTTTTCACAAACAGCGCAAAATCAAACTGAACGGCTTTGCCGTGATTAATCAGCGAACTTTTTTCACTCTCGCCGCTTGCTATAAATGTTATTACAACTCTTTCATTTCGCCTTTTGTCAAATATTTTGCCAAGCTCAAAGAGACTTACGCCTGCGCGTCCTGCTTTTATGTTGCTGCTTACTGCTTGCATAAGATTTAGAGCGCAGGTAGTGCGCAGAGTATTAAGTTCGCTTGTTATTGGATTAATAATCTCAAGCTCTTCGTCCAAGCATTCAAATCCGTATGACGCCTGTTTTGCTTTGTCGCCGAATATATAGTGCACGCTTTCGAAAAAGCCCGCGGCTATTGCTTTGTGACGGTAAAATTTCTTTTTCTCAAAATTTTCAGATATGGAGTTAATGCGTACAGCTTCCGTAAATTGCAACGGCTTTGATGGTATATTATCAATACCAACTATTCTTACTATCTCTTCGCAGATATCTTGTATATTCTCAACATCGTGACGAAATGATGGTATTTCAACAACTAATGCATTTTGGTCGAATTTAAACGAAGTATCGAAGCGGAGGTTTTTTAGTATCGTTATAATCTCATTTTTAGCTATTTGTGCACCTATAATGGAGTATATGTCGTCGATATTGATACTTATTTGACGCGCAGGCTTTTCTTTGACTGTTCGCTGAGTGCCTGTTAAAAAGCCTATTTTTGATGTTTTATTTAAAATGAGGTTTAAATAGTTGATACCAAAATCAAGATCTGGTTCACTGCTTCTTAGTGACCTAAAAAGCGCATCATCTGCCTCTTTGATATTGCGCGCGCCGTTTGATGCTATCTGTGTAGGGTCAGCATAACTTGCCTCTATGATTACGAGTTCATCGTTTTTCGGTTTTGAAAAACTCTCTTGAGAAATACCTATGTATGAGAGCCGTTCTTTACTCCACACGCTATCAAGCGCATTTGTATCTTTTTTGACAGTAAAAGTTATTTTGTCTGCTTTGTCTTTTTCAAGCGTATCAGTTCCGTAGGCTCTTAAGATAACGCCGGTTGAGTGTGTTGCATAGGCCAAATACCGCTCTAAAACGCTTTTCGCATTTATATCTGCTATTGCAAGACGCAAATCCATTATGGTGTCCTCTTTTAACTCCTGAACACACACTGCTTTGTATACTAAAGATGAATCGATAGAACCTTCTACATTTAGGTTTAAAACGCGCCCTATACCTATTTGGCTGCTGTCTTCCGCTGTTTCTTTTGGAATGCTGATTTTGGCGTTATATACTGCGCCCAAATCTCTTGCTATACCATGAATACTCAAGCAATCTCCGCGGTTGGGGGTAAGCTCTACCTCTATAGCGTCGTCCTGAAATTGCTCTATTTGGTTAAGCGGAGTACCAAGCTCAGGAGAGATTCCTTCCAGTACCATAATGCCGTCATTTGTTTTTGGATAGCCAAGTTCGGACGAAGAACATATCATACCACATGATTTTATGCCGCGAAGTTGTGCCTCCTGTATTTCAAGACCATTGGGCAATTTACAGCCGACAAGCGCTACAGGTACCAGTTGGCCTTCTTGCACATTTTTTGCGCCGCAAACGATTTGAAGAGGCTCATTGCTGCCTATATCAACTATGCAAACGTTAAGTTTTTCAGCATTCGGATGACGTGTTTTTTCACGTACTAAGCCGACAACGCACTTTTGCGGCATACGATATGACGTTACGGCAGCTACTTCAAGGCCTATTTTATTTAGAGTTTTACAAAGCTCGTCCGTGCTGATTTGGCTTAAATTTATCCATTCATTCAGCCAATTTCTTGTGATTATCATTTAAATTGCTCCAATAGTCTTAAATCTCCCTCAAAAAGCGAGCGCAAGTCGCCTACACCGCATAAAAGCATGGTAAACCGCTCTATGCCAAGTCCGAACGCATATCCGCTTACGTCTTTGTAACCAACTGCTTTAAAAACATTCTGGTCAACCTCGCCGCATCCCAAAACTTCAAGCCAACCGGTGTTTTTGCATACTTTACACCCAGAACCGCCGCAGAATATACAGCTTATATCCACCTCTGCACTTGGCTCCGTGAATGGGAAAAAGCTTGGGCGGAAGCGTACATTCACATCTCCAAACATATATCTTAAAAACTCTTCAAGTATTGATTTAAGGTTAGCAAATGAAACAGCGCCTTTTTTATCTACCACAAGTCCTTCTATTTGATGAAACATCGGAGTATGCGTTAAATCCAAATCACGCCTAAAGACCGAACCCGGGCATATCATACGAATAGGCGGTTTTTGAGAGAGCATCGTTCTTACTTGAACAGGCGAAGTGTGTGTTCTTAAAAGCGCACCGTCTTTAAAATAAAATGTGTCCTGCATATCGCGCGCAGGATGGAATTTTGGCAAATTTAAAGCTTCAAAATTATGAAAATCATCTTCCACTAATGGCCCGTCTTCTACGGAGAAATTAAGTGATATAAAGTATTCTATAATCTTATCCATCGTGCTCATTACGGGATGAAGTGCGCCGATATCTGATGAGGGTGAATACAAACTCACATCAACAGCGTCTTTTTTCAGTGCCCAAGCTCTCTCTTTTGCTTCCAGAAATTCTTTTTTTGAATTTATAAGAATTGTAAATTTTTCTTTCTCTTCATTGACTTTAGCGGCGAATGCTATTTTCTCGTCATCTTTTAATTCTTTGAGTTTTGCGAATTGCGCCGTAAAATAACCTTTTTTGCCAAAAACCTCAATGCGCAGTTTTTCAAGCTCTTTTATGCTGCCGCACTCTTGTATACTTTTTTCTAACGCTTCCAAACAGCTGCCTTATGAATAGATTTAAATGGATGATTGTATTCAAAATTTAATTATAAAGAGTTAAAGCAAAAATACTCTATACTCTTTAAAAAGTTTTCACAAGGAGTAAAAATGACTATTTTTACGAAAATCATTAACGGCGAGCTGCCTAGCAATAAGGTACTTGAAAATGATAAATTTTTGGCATTTCACGACATAAACCCAAAAGCCCCGATACATATACTCATTATCCCGAAAAAAGAGGTTGAGAATTTTCAGAGCGTAAATGCGGAGCTTATGGGCGAGATGACGCTTTTTATACACGAAGTTGCAAAGTTGATGGGGCTTGATAAGAGCGGATACAGACTCATAACCAATAACGGTAAAGATAGTGGGCAAGAAGTGATGCATTTGCATTTTCATATGCTCGGAGGTTCAAAACTTACATGGCCTCATTTGGCTGATACAGATACAAAAAACTTCTTTTAGCTCTGTTTTTATATTGAATTTTGCTGTGAAAACAGGGTATTGCAAGCTCTGTGATATTTTTTTGTGATATCGCTTTTATAACATTGTCTTCTAAACAAGTCAAAGGAAGATATGAATGTACGGCGCAGCAGACAATGTAATCGCAAACGACATTGCAAGAATGGGCAGCATGATAATAAAAACAGCCGCAAATGTTACGGAAGGGTTAAAAAGCAATAATCATTATCTGTTTGCAGAATCTATGGAACAGCTGGCAGATATAGATATAAGCACGAATAATATAAATAATAAAATAGTCTCGGCAATACCTATTTTTTGTAAAGATGAACAGACAGCCAGAAAATTTACATCGTATGTAAAAATTATATCCGAGTTTATACAAGTCACGCATACTATAAGATATTTTTGTAAAAATATAACAGATTGCACAAGTGAACGCTGCTATATGGCTATAAAAGAGAATATGTTGCAGCTTTTCCAAACTGCAATAGAAGCTTTTGCGATGTCTTCGGAGTTAGTAAAAGACAATGGCAGCATAAAGGATGTATTTCGCGCAATTAAAATGGAACAGATGAAATGCGATGAATTGCGCGAACAAATAGAGCAGAGTATGGCAGGGTTTGATATGAAGTTTACGTTTGGTTGCATAAAAATAGTAAATATAACGGAGCAAATAGACGTTATATCAAAAAGCGCGTCGGCTGTAGCGAAGATTATCATCTTAACGCAAGACGGAGGAAAGCTTAGAATATACTAAGCTTCACCGATTATTATCCAATATATACTTGGATATACAAGTTTTTATTTTAACAATCCTCTAAATAGTTCTACAGTATCCAGTTTCTCCCATGGATAATCGCTCTGACCTACCTGTCCGCGCGCAGCGACATCAGCGTAAAGAAATGTATCTTTGCTTGGTTTGTCGAGCGCGAATTGCTTTGTTATCCATTTTGGCGTCAGCGGAAAATTTTCCAAAACAAAGTCAGATAAAATATCGTCGTTTATATCATGCTTAAATGTGCCCATTGTATCTACACATATGGAGATAGGGTGTGCTACGCCTATTGCATATGAGATTTGCACGATACACTTATCAGCTAAATCTGCGGCTACAATATTTTTAGCTATCCATCTTGCCGCATAAAGCGCGCTTCTATCGACTTTTGTATAATCTTTGCTTGACTGTGCGCCGCCGCCTATAGGCGAATATCCGCCGAAGCTGTCTACTATCAATTTTCGTCCCGTAAGTCCTGAGTCGTGCAGCGGACTGTGATTAACGTATCTGCCTGTTGGGTTAATATGTATAATGGTGTCTTTTTTTTCGGGGTCATAAAGCTCTTTTGGAAGTCCTGCGTCGTCTATCAACTGTTTGATAAGTTCGCGTACTTTAATAATAGGCATGCTTTCCACGCTTGGCGCAGAAACTACGATAGTGTGGATATGCTGTGGTTTGCTGTCTTCAAAATTGCTCTTAGTACCGTAATCTATAGTAACTTGTGTTTTTATGTCAACACCGAGTTCGTTTTTATGGGTAAGCGCGTATTTATAGACTTTGTCGCATATCAATCTGGCGTAAGTAATTGCTGCGGGCATAAACTCTTTTGTTTCATTTGAGGCGAATCCAAACATAATTCCCTGGTCGCCTGCACCTATTTCACCATCTTCTTGATCGACACCTTGGTTGATGTCAGGAGACTGCTGATTTAATAACACTTGCACTTTAACATCATCAGGATGAAGACACTGCTCTTTTGTGAATGCGCCTTTACCGTCATAACCTATATTTTTAAGAGCATCTTTGGCAATATTTGCATAGTCGCTTTGATTAAATTTTGCTTTTGTATTTACTTCGCCGCCTATAATTACATGCTTGCCTGCAACAAAAACTTCGCTTGCTACCCTGCCGTTTGGGTCTGCTTGCAAAATTTTATCAACAATAGAATCGGCTATTATATCCGCACACTTATCGGGGTGTCCCGGACTTACAATTTCAGAAGTAAAAAGATACATTTTCTCTCCCCTTTTTAATAAAATTGGTATTGTACCATAAAAAAAACTTGACAAAAAAGAGTAAATTTAAAATATTGAGGATTTATTTCCCAAAAAAGCGAGTGTTTGCAAAAATTTCTCCCTCGATATTTCTACAGCTCCAAGCGACGATAAATGAGGATTTATGATTTGACAATCAATAATGCCGCCTTTTTGTAAAACTTCACAGCATAATCTGTATAATGCGGTTTTTGAAGCATCTTTTTTGAGAGTAAACATAGACTCTCCGCAAAAAACTCTGCCTATACATACGCCGTACAATCCTCCTGCAAGCTCTCCGTTTTCGTCATAACTCTCTACCGAATGAGCAAATCCAAGTTCAAAAAGTTTGCTGTATGCTTTTATCATTTGGCTGTTTATCCATGTTTTTTGTTTTCTTATTTCGGCACACATTGTGATAACTTGTGAAAAATTTGTATCTACTTTTGTTTCGTACTTTTTAAGACTGCGTTTCAAGGAGCGCGTAAGGTGAAAGTTATCAGGATAAAAAACAGCCCGCGGGTTGGGCGAAAACCAAAGAAGCGGAAACCCTTGCTGAGGCCACGGGAAGATACCGCTTTTGTATGCTTTTATAAGACGCTTTGCATTTAAATCCCCGCCCATAGCTAATAATCCATTCTCATCGGCTTCGTTTGGATTGGGGAAAAAAAGATTGTTCGCACTTAACTCGTAAATCATAAACTTATTTTAATGCGCCCCAATTATCGCCGATACTTACGGTAGTTTTCAGCGGCACATTGAGTTTATAAATAGCTTCCATTATTGCACTTGCTTTTTTGGAAAACTCTACAGCATTCTCCTCTTTAACTTCAAAAATAAGTTCATCGTGAATCTGCAAAAGAAGCTTGGCATTGTTGTCTAAAAGTGTATCGTAAATTTTTAGCATTGCAAGCTTTATCAAATCTGCTGCGCTGCCTTGAAATACGGCATTTACAGCTTCCCTTTTGTAATTTGCCAACATCATGGGTGATGTGGAGGCAAAATCAAAGTTGCGCCTGCGCCCTAAAAGTGTCTGAATAAAACCGTTTTTCTGCGCGCTCTCCTCTATAAAAAAGAGATAATTCTTTACGGTTGCGAATGAAGCAAAGTAGTTTTCTATATATCCTTTTGCTTCATTTTGTGATACATTTAATGTTGCAGCGAGCTTTTTTGCTCCCATGCCGTATAAGAGTCCAAAATTGATACTCTTGGCAACATTTCTCATCTCCTTGGCTCTGTTGCCGAAAAGTTTTGCAGCCGTTGCAAGGTGTATATCCTTGTCTTCTAAAAAGGCGTTTATAAGTGCGCTGTCCAGACTGAAATGCGCTAAAAGCCTAAGTTCTATCTGCGAATAGTCAATGCCGACAAGTTTATAGCCTTCCTTGGCAACAAATGCTGCTCTTACTTCTTTGCCAAGCTCCGTTCTGACGGGAATATTTTGCAGATTCGGGTCTTTTGAGCTAAGACGTCCTGTTGAGGTGCCTGTTTGCAAAAAGCTTGTATGTATGCGCGAAGTTTTGCTTGCAAGTCCAAGTCTTAAAAGTGGTTCTATGTAGGTGGATTTTAATTTATAAAGTTCTCTGTATTCAAGAAGTTTTTCTATGACAGGATGCTTATTTAAAAGTTCGTTTAAAACATTTTCATCGGTACTGTAACCTGTTTTTGTCTTTTTGGATGCGCTAAGTCCTAAATGCCCAAATAAAACCACGCCCATTTGCTGTGTAGAATTTATATTAAACTCCCGGCCGCTTAAGTCATATATTTCGCGCGTGAGACTGTTTATCGCATTATCGCTTTTTTCAAGCAGGCTTTTCAGATATGCCGTATCTACTCCAATACCTTCATTCTCCATATCTCTTAAGATTTTAATAAAAGGAAATTCCATGTTTTTAGCCAGCTCTAAGAGCTGCGGTTCTAAAAGCTCTTTTAATTTGTGGTAAAGCTTGAGTGTTATCCATGCATCTTCAGCTGAGTATTTGCACGCATCACCCAGCTCCACATTGGCAAACGTTGCATTTTTAGGCACTATATCGGAGAATTTTATAGTATTGTAATTAAAGAGCCGTTTTGCCAAAGAGTCCATTCCAACGCTTGATTGTGCGTCCAAAAGCCACGCCATTATCATTGTGTCGGCGTAGATTTTGATATTTGTTATGTCAAAATTAAACTCTATTATATTCAAATCAAATTTAAGATTTTGTCCAATGATTTTATATGTAAAAAGTTTGTTTAACGCCTCTTTTGCATCGGTTTTATTAACTTGTGCACTAACTCCCAAATAGTGGTGCGCTATCGGAACATAATAAGCCCTGTCTTCTTCAAAGCAGAATGAAAACCCTACGATATCGGCATTTCTGGAATCTAATGAATTAGTTTCCGTATCAAACGCTACAAACGCTTCGTTTGGGATACTGTTTATAACATCTAAAAGCTTCTCTTTTGTTTCAAGCAGTATAGGTTTAAATTCCAACTCTTTTTGCTGTTTTTTTATATCCGTTGTACCTAAACGATTTAGGATAGAGTACATATCATTATCCAAAAGCTCATCTTTTATCGCTAAAAGCGGCTGCGAGGAGGGCAGCTTAAACTTTTCAAGCCGTTCATACACATCTAAAGAGTCATCAAGAGCGGTAAGCTTCCAACTCATAAAAGCATTCTCTTTTCCTGCTCGTAAAAGTTCTCTTATGCGTTCGTTGCGCACTTTTTCCAAATTGTCATAGAGATTTTGTATATCGCCGAATTCATCCAAAAGTTTTTTTGCACCAACAGCGCCGATACCTTTAACGCCTGGGATATTATCTGCCGTGTCACCCGTTAAAGACAGAAAGTCTCTTATTTTTGAAGGCGGCATTCCGAACTTTTCAAAACAGCCGCTTTCGTTTATCTCTTTTTTTTTGGTAGGATCATATATCACAACTTTACCGTCATCTATGAGCTGATATAAATCTTTATCGTGTGTAACAATACGCACCTTCAAGTCGTTTGTTTTGGCAAATTTAACCATAGAGGCTATAACGTCGTCTGCTTCGTAAGTCTCTTTGGAATACTGTGCAAATCCCATTTTTTTTATCCATTCTATGGCGATAGGAAGCTGTTTTTTTAAGTCTTCCGGCGGAGCAGACCTGTTGGCTTTATAATTTGGGTCTATCTCTTCGCGGAAAGTTTTACCTTTACTGTCTAATGCAAACAGCATATAATCGGACGGAAATTCGCGCAGGGAGGTTTGGATAAAATTTGCAAAACCTGTCAAAAGCCCTGTCGGCTCGCCTTTGGAATTTTTGAGATTTGATAAAGCATAGTAACTTCTGAAGAAAAATCCGAATGTATCTATTATGGTTATGATTTTCATAGCCGAACCTTTTTGTTTTTTTAATGTAAAAGTGTAGCGCTCTTTAGCAAAAAAGCTTATAAGAGCTAAAAATCTCAAACCTCTGTTTTCATCTGTTCCAATCCAAATTCATATGCTAAAAATTCGCCTGTATAAGAGCCTGTTTTTTTATAAGTTTGGGCTAATTTCAAAGGCGGTGCTAAGTCCACGATTTTGCCGCCTTTATCACCTCCCTCAGGTCCCATATCTATGACAAAATCGGCATTTTTTATAATATCCATATTATGTTCGATAACAATTACCGTGTTGCCAAGCGAAGTTAAATGGTGCAAAACTTTGGCAAGTTTGTCCACATCTGCAAAATGAAGCCCTGTTGTGGGCTCATCCAAAATATAGAGTGTTTTACCTGTATCTTTTCGGCTAAGCTCTTTTGAGAGTTTTATTCTCTGTGCCTCACCTCCGCTTAAAGTTACGGCATTTTGTCCTAAAGTGATGTATCCGAGCCCTACGTCTTGAAGCGTTTTTAAAATTTGGTGCAGTTTTGGTATGTATACAAAAAACGCTGCCGCTTCATCTACGCTCATATTTAGTATATCGGATATGGATTTACCTTTGTATTTTATCTCTAATGTCTGTGCATTGTAACGTGTGCCGCCGCATGCGTCGCATTTGACCATAACGTCTGGCAAAAAGTGCATCTCTATCTTTATTTCGCCGTCGCCTTGACACTTTTCACATCTGCCGCCTTTGACATTAAATGAGAATCGTCCTGCTTTATAACCCCTAATTTGCGCCTCTTTAGTTTTTACAAACAAATCTCTCAAGTCGTCCATAAGTCCTGTATAAGTAGCAGGATTGCTTCTTGGCGTCCTTCCGATGGGACTTTGGTCAAGATAGATGACTTTATCGAGCTGTTCCAGTCCAATGCACTCTACGCCTGATACTTTTTTTATTTTTTTGACTCTGTTCAAAAGCTCTTTTGCGACCGGCAGCAAAGTTTGAAGTATTAAAGAACTTTTGCCGCTCCCGCTTACACCGGTTACTGCAACTAAATTTTGAAGCGGGATTTTAATATTTAACTTGCGGATATTATTGATATTGACATTTTTAAGCTCAAGCCATTTTTTTTGTTCTCTGTTTTGACGATAATCTATCGTTTTTTTGCCTGTAAGATATAAAGCTGTCTGCGTACTGCTCTTTTCGAGCTCTTCCAAAGTGCCGCTAAATACCACGTTGCCGCCGTATTTTCCCGCGTATGGTCCTATATCTACAATGAAATCCGCACTTTTAATTGTCTCTTTGTCATGCTCTACAACTATCAGAGTATTGCCTTTTTCCTGCAAAGTTTTAAGCGTCTTTATAAGTTTTAAGGTATCTCTTTCGTGCAGTCCTATGCTTGGCTCATCCAGCACATACATAACACCCGTAAGCCCGCTTCCGATTTGCGAAGCTATTCTTATCCTCTGCGCTTCACCGCCGCTGATGGTTCTGGCGTCGCGTCCAAGCGTCAGATATCCGAGTCCTACGTCATACAAGAAACGAAGCCTCTCATTTATCTCTTTTATAATGGGTGCGGCTATCATTTTCTCTTTTGTGCTGAAGTTTTTAAAATTTTCCTCATTAGCAAAAAATTCTGTAGATTTTTCTATAGGCATAATAAGTATATCAGCGATGCCTTTGCCGGCTACTTTGACAGCTAAAGATTCGGGATTTAGTCTAAAACCGCCGCATTTATCGCATACTTTTTCACTCATATAGTCGCCGAAGCCTTGCTCATCTTTTATCATATCGTATGCTATTTTGATAACTCCATCAAAGATTTTATTGATTTTGTGGTGTTTCCAGTAAAATGAGATTGCTTCTGTACGTCCGTGTAAAACGGCTTTTTTTTCATACTCTTTCAATTCGCCAAATGGCACTGAAGTGTCTATCTTTTCGCTTTCGCAAAATGCCATCAAAAACTTATAATAAAAACTTTTATTAAAACCGTAAAGCAGTCTCACCGCTCCATCTTCTATGCTCAAATCTTCATCTATAATTTTACTCATATCCAACGTGTAGCGTATGCCAAGGCCGTCGCACGCATTACAAGCGCCTTTTGGAGAGTTAAACGAGAACGAGAGCGGTTCAAGCGGGGCGAAACTTATTTTGCAGTCAAAGCACGCCAAATGTTCACTGAAGTGAATATTTTCTTTTTCGTATCCTATCTCTTTGGCGTTAAGTATCTCCACTTCCGCCTCCTGATAGCTCTCATTCAGCGCTTTTTCAACGCTTGAAGCTATACGCTCGCGATTCTCTTCATTCATCACTACACGGTCTACAACAACCTTTATGGTATGCTTTTTGGTTTTTGATAACTCTATCTCTTCATCAAGCCGTACTATAACGCCGTCTATTACTGCACGCACATATCCTTTGTGGCGCAAAGACTCTATTAAATCTGCAAAAGTTCCTTTTTTTTCGCGAATAAGCGGAGCGGTGATAACAAGTTTGGCGTCAGTCGGAAGTTTCAAAATCTGCTCTATGATGTCTGATGCTGACATTTTGGAGATGGGTTTGCCGCACAGATGGCAGTACTGATGTCCTACTCTTGCATAAAGAAGTCTTAGGTAATCATATATTTCGGTAATAGTTCCTACGGTTGAGCGCGGGTTTTTGCTCGTGGTTTTTTGGTCTATGGCGATAGCCGGAGTAAGCCCTTCTATCTTATCCACGTTGGGTTTGCCAACTCTGTCTAAAAATTGTCTTGCATATGAAGAGAGAGACTCTATATAGCGTCTTTGCCCTTCTGCGTAAAGTGTATCAAACGCGAGAGTACTTTTGCCGCTTCCGGAAATTCCCGTGAAGACGATTAGCTTATTTTTTGGAATTTCAAGATTGATAGACTTTAAGTTATTCTCTTTTGCGCCGTAAATTTTTATGCTGTCCACACATCATCCTTAAGCGGTAAATCAAATCTATTATTATATAACAAAGGCTCTTAATCTGCGATATATTGTATGTAAAGAAAAACTGTTATAAAATAGCCCTTAATTTAAAATATGGAGCTGGAATTGCGTGCTCTTATACTCTGCTTTTTATTCATTGTTTCGGCTTTGGGCGCGAATATCACTAGTATAATCTGCCCTGATGAGCTAAATGATGAAGGTATTTTTGAACTTACTCTTTATATCAGCGGCGATTTTAACGCCTCATTTGAGCAAAAAGATGATGGCAGCATAACGACATTGATTTTTGGAGGACTAAAAAGCGACAAAATTTTTACCAAGACACTCGATACCAAAATGATAAAAAACGTCAGCATAAAACCCATTGCAAATGCAACGAAAATCTCATTTGAAAGCAAACAGCTTTTTGATATATCAGTCTCATCTGCGCCAAACAAACTTCATATCGCCGTTATACCAAAAGCTGCTCCTTTGATGATAGAAGATATCGCTAAAGACACAGCCGGCGGGCAAATCGGCTATATTTTGGAAACACTGCTTTTAATTGCTTTGGTTTTGTTTGCTTTTGTGATGCCGTTTATACTGTACTTAAAGTCCAAACTCTCTTTGCATGTTAAAAAAGATGATGAAAAACTTCAAAGCAAGGAGGGTGTTCCTCCTTTTGGCCCCAAAGCAGACGAAAAGCTAAGCGCTCAAAACGAGAAGATTGAAAAAGCAGTCGAAATAATACATCCCAAGCATCCAAAAACTCCCAAAAAACATCCTAAAAATAGACAAAAAACACTTTTTGATATATAGCTATTTTTTCTCTAAATATGGTGCGACATATCGTTTATAGCGTGAAGGTCTTAACATAGATATATCTGCAAGCGCAAGTCCGCCTATGCAGTCATTAAAATCAGGGTCAATACCAAAGTCCATAAACTGAACTCCTCCTGGTTCGCAAAGTTCGGAGTATTGTTTATAAAGCGTGGGAATGCCGCAGTTCATATTGTTAAGCATACTTTTTAGCGTATACATATCTTGGCAATAATCATTTCCGCTGAATTTTTCAAGCGTAAGTTTGGAAGAGGGCGGATATGGGTATTTTGATACGGCTATAGTGCGTTTTGATGCAAAGTGCAGTCGACAAAATGACACAAGCAAATCTACAGCTTCAGGAGGCAGTGCCGATGAAATGGATACAATGCCGAACAGATACCTATACTTTGGATTTTTTGCCATATATGCTCCGATACCCTGCCATAAATAATCAAGTCCTCTTTTGCCCCAATATTTGGGCTGTATAAAACTCCTTCCAAGTTCAACACCGTATTGTAAAATATCATTCATATTCTCGTTATAATCAAACAGAGTATCGCTGTATAATGTCTTTGTATTTTTGCAGTCTTCTGTCGGAATAAAACGGTAAGCTCCTACTATCTCAAGCTGACAATTATCCCACAATATCAAATGATAATAGTAATTATCGTAGCAGTCCAAATCAAGCCTTTTTCCACTTCCTTCTCCTACGGCTCTGAACGATATCTCTCTTAATCTTCCAAGTTCGTGCAATATGGGAGAAAACGCTTCATTCTCACCTCTTTTATACAGATATATAATCTTATCGTCAGGTGTTTTGCCCAAAACCTCACAATGCTCCAAGGCGACTTTAAGAGCTATTCTCTCCGACGGCAAAGCTATTGGAGCTTCTCCCTTGAAGCATCCGTTTTTACCTTTACCTATCTGATATACATGTTTTTTTAAAGATTTGGCTGTTTGAGAAGGAGATATTTTAGAGTTATTCCAATGTTCATAGGGTATGCGTTTGCCTATTCTTACTCTTATGCCTTTTCCTTTTTGTTTAAACATTTCATTTACCAACATATATGTTGATAAAGGTTTGTATATCATAGATACAAGATAAAATAAGAAACTGTTTCTTCCTTTTATATGGATAGGCACTATACTGGCATGCACACGGGAAGCTAATCTTACAAATCCGCTGTTCCATTTGCGGTCTTTTATCCCTTTGGGACTAAATCTTGACACCTCACCTGCGGGAAATACTATCAAAGCTCCTCCGCCTCTTAAATGCTCTTGCAGCTCTCTAATCTGCTGACGCTGCGTCCAGCCTCCCATATTGTCCACAAGTATAAATATATCTTCCAGCGCTTTAACGTGAGAGAGTATACGATTTGATATTGTTTTTACATCAGGCCTTACGGAAGATATCATCTTGAGTAAAGCCAAACCATCAAGCGAACCAGTAGGATGGTTAGATACAAATATTACCGTGCCTTGCGAGGGGATATTTTCCAAATCCGCACTGTCTGCTTCACAGCGAAATTCAAAATAACGAAGTATCTCCTCAACACAGTCTATGCCTTTAAGACTGGGATATTTTGCTTCAAACTCTAAAAACTCCTTTTCATGAAACAGACGGGGCAGTATCCACCTCAAAAATTTTTCGCGCCATTTGGGCAATTTATGCTCCTCTGACTGTTGCTGTATGATAGAATTCAAGCGTATCATTGCATTACCCAAATTTGCCCGTGATATACTCTTCTGTAAACTTCTCTTTTGGATTTATAAAGAGCTCTTCGGTCGGGCTTAACTCTATCAAATCCCCAAGATACATAAAGGCAGTATAGTCGCTCACGCGTGCTGCTTGCTGCATATTGTGCGTTACTATGATAATGCTCACACTGTTTTTAAGTTCGGTTATGAGCTGTTCAACAGCCTGCGTTGAGATAGGGTCAAGCGCTGATGTCGGTTCGTCAAATAAGAGCACTTGAGGTTCAACTGCTATGGCACGTGCAATACAAAGTCTTTGCTGTTGGCCGCCGGAAAGTGCGTTTGCGTCGCTTTTGAGTCTGTCTTTGACTTCATTCCATATAGCGGCTCCTTTCAGAGCTTTTTCTATTTTATCATTTAGTTCGGATTTTGACTTGATGCCTTTTAATCTTAATCCGTATGCGACATTATCCCAGATAGACATAGGAAATGAGGTTGGTTTTTGGAAAATCATACCGATTTTTGTGCGTAAATCAATCAAATCAGTTTTAGGCTCAAGTATATTCTGGTTATTAAAGATGATTTTGCCTTTATAAATATTGCCTGCATACAAATCGTGAATACGGTTAAAGCAACGCAGCAATGTAGTCTTACCGCAGCCGCTTGGACCTATCAAAGCAGTGATTTTATGCTCTGCTATGGGCATGTTTATGCTTCTCAAACTGCTTTGCCCTGTATTAGCGTATGTGAAAGATAGGTTTGTAACCTCAATGGCTCTTTTTTCTTGAATATCTGCAATGGTTGCCAAGTTATCTCCTCTTTTTGATTATCAATCTGCCCATTATATTTATCCCAAGGACAAATATCGAGAGCAAAAACGCCGCCGCCCAGCCAAGACTCTGCCAATCGGCATAAGGACTTGTGGCATAGTTGAACATAGTAACCGTAAGCGATGAAACGGGCGCGTTCAAATCTACACTGAAAAAATTATTGTTAAACGATGTGAACAACAGCGGTGCAGTTTCGCCGCTGACTCTCGCAACTGAAAGCAATGCTCCTGTCAAAATGCCTATTTTTGCGCCTCTGTAGACAACTCCTATTATCACTTTATACCTGGGCGCGCCAAGTGCAAATGCGGCTTCTCTTTGAGTTTGCGGTACAAGGGTGAGCATATCATCGGTTACACGTAAGATTATAGGTATCATTATGACGGCAAGTGCGGCTATGCCTGCCCAGCCTGAAAAGTGTCCTGCGGGATGAACCAAGATAGCGTAAATAAACGCTCCTATAACAATTGAAGGTGAACTCATCATTATGTCGCTTATATCTCTTATGATATTGGCGATTTTATTTTTTTGCCCGTATTCGCTCAAAAACGTACCAGCCAGCACGCCTATAGGAATGCCTGCCAGCGAGGCGAAAAATACCAGTATACCTTGACCGATAAGTGCATTTTTGAGTCCGCCGCCCTCTATGCCGCTTGGTGCGGTATTGTTTAAAAATATATCAAAATTAAGCGCGGCAAATCCTTTATAGCACAACACAAAAAGTATCCAAAACAAAAATGCTATCCCTATTGCCGCACTTATAATGCAAAGCGTTAATACTATACGGTTTAGGGCAACACGCCTATTTTTATAACTCATGCATACCTCTTTAGAAAAAAATTGCAAACAGCATAAAATACGGCTAAAAGAGCAAGCCTCCAAAGTAACAAAGCCGTATTTAAGACGCCTTGTTCTATGACTATCTTCATTAAGTATTCCTTAGATTTTTTGTACTGTTGAGTGTTGAGTTCACTGCTTGCTCCTTAGTTTTACTGTAAATATTGTCATTGCGAGCCGCGGCAATCCATTTTTTTAAGTGTGAGTAAAATACATTTCGCACACAAACTAAAAAAAATATCAAACTGTTAAGCGTAAAGCTTGCTTTGACTGTTTTTGCAAATAGCCAAAAATGACGCGTTAATTTACAAATTAAGATTTTTAAACTCAAATCCGCAAGCCTTTTTAATATCATAAGCAGGCGAAATATTCTATTTTTTTCTATAACTTCATTCCGTTTACAATGACGCAAAAAGAAGTCATCATGAGTTTGAGGCACTGTGGTGTTACTTGCATTGTATCTCATGCGCACTCCTCGTGTAATTATCAGATACAACGTATTTTCTTTGAACTTTGTGCTAAAGTAAAAGGTGTATCTGGCCAATATCCTTTTCACTGTGCACTCATTGGGTTTGATTTTGCAAAAATGTTGAGTTTGCTATATAAGTCATATTTTTCATTCCGCCAGAAGACAATTTGTCTATCGCCAATCAAAACAGAACTAAAAGCGCGAAGCATTAAAGCCCCGTGTTGTGTTGCTGGCTTTTTCATTAAGCAGTCCTTAGTTTTCTGAAAAAGACAAATTTTGCGATGCCTATGACGACAAAACTAATCGCAAAAAGTATAAATGCCAGATAAAAAAGCGACGAGTAGTATAAAGCGCCGTCAGCTTCCGTAAATTCATTTGCTAAAGTTACAGGTATGGATGTTGCAGCGGAGGTTATCGTACTTGGCAGTTTATGAACATTTCCCATTACAAATGTTACCGCCATAGTCTCTCCTATCGCACGCCCGAGAGCCAATATCGCCGCTCCTAAAATTCCGGCTTTTGCATAGGGAATGATTACGCTTTTGATGACATCCCATTTTGTTGCGCCCAAAGCGTAAGCGGACTCTTTTAGGATATTTGGCGTAGTATTCATGGCATCTCTTGCGACTGACGCCATAAAAGGCAGTATCATAATGGATAGTACGATTGCGGCTGTTAAAAGTCCAAGTCCGTTTCCGCCAAACAGTGCGCGTAAAATCGGCGCAAAGTAAAACAGCCCCCACATGCCGTAAATGACTGACGGAATCGCAGCTAACAGTTCTACTGCCGTTCCGACAGGGGATTTTAGCCTCTCATGTGCTATCTCGCTCAAAAATATCGCCGCTCCAAGCGCTAAAGGCACAGCCAGCAGCATAGCTATCAGAGTAGACAGGACAGAGCCTGCGATTGCCGGAAAACCGCCGAAAATTTCAAGATTTGGCGCCCATTTGGAAGAAGTCAAAAATCCAAATCCAAAAGCCTCTATCGCAGGTTTAGCTTCATTGAGCAATACGGCGAATATGGCTATGAGTATGATTAATATGGCATACGCCATAAAACGAGTGATATTTAAGAAGAGAAAATCGCCTATTTTATTCACAAATCGCCTTTTGAATTAATTTTGTATTTTAAT
>JAIRKW010000168.1 GCA_031259875.1 Campylobacteraceae bacterium | reverse complement strand
TTGGGATTTATTTGAAAGCTTTGCCAAAACTGCCCAAAAAAAACGTTGTCGGAAGCATCACTTTTAGAAAAATAAAAGCTTTGATACGAAATATATTCAGCGTGTCAAAATCCACTTTTGTTGTGCTTGTTATAATAAATACAATATCCATTTATTATGATTTTTACGCTTCAAAACCACCTAAGATTTCACAAGCGAAAATCCTTGAACCAATAGAAGGTGAATTTAAAATATCTGTTGAATTGTTAAAAGACAATAAATTGCATAGATTTGCCTATATAACGGATGCCGGAAATAAAATAAGATTTTTTGCCCTCAATAGATTTCCAGACAAAGTTTCGCCCGTTGCGGTATTTGATGCTTGTATGATTTGCGGAGATATGGGATATATCAAAAACGGCGACGAACTCATATGTATCGCTTGCAATGTGAGGATTTTCTTGCCTTCGGTTGGAAAGGAGGGCGGATGCAATCCTATACCGTTTCCTTATGAATTTGACGGCGAGTATATAACTATAAAACTTGACACCATAGAAAAAGGTGTAAATTATTTTAATGAAATAGTAGAAAAAGAGGTAACAGACCCCGTAAGCGGCAAGAAAATTATCAACCTAAAAGCCCCCTTTAGTTATGTATACGGCGGAAAAACATACTTTTTTGAGACAGAAGAGAATTATAAAGAGTTTATGAAAAACGTGCAAAAATACGCTCTGGAATTTAAACAAACTTACTGGAGAGCGCAGGGATTTGTAGCATTGAAAGATGGTGAAGATGATGGAATTTAAAATAATAAAAAACGCAATACTCGGCAATAAAACTCAAAAACTATTAGCATTTTTAACTATTTTTTTGGCTTCTATGCTTATATCTTCCATGTTAAATATAACACTTGGAATAGGCGATAAACTGGCAAAAGAACTAAGAAATTACGGCTCCAATATCATAGTCTTACCGCGCGGCGGAAGCTTGAATTTTGATATAGGAGGAGAAGAGTTTAAGCCGCTGGAAAATGAAGTTTATCTTGATGAGACGTACATATCAAGCATAAAAAATATATTTTGGCGCAACAACATCGTCTCTTTTGCTCCGTTTTTGGAAGGAAAAGTAAAAACAAAAGAGGGCATAGAGTTTGATATAGCCGGAACATATTTTGATAAAAAAATAACTCTTGAAGATGAGGATTTTTTCACAGGAGTCAAAACGCTCTATTCATTTTGGAAAATCGATGGAAGTTGGATAGAAGATGACTCAACCGATACTGTATTAATAGGTGAAAGTTTGGCAAAAGCGAGAGGATTGAAATTGTCTGATGATATAGTATTAAACGAAAAGACACTTAAAATAAAAGGCATTGTAAGCGGCAGTGAAAATGCCGATAATAAGATTATCATGTCGCTTAAACTTGCAAACGAACTTTTAAATAAAGAGAATAAAATATCATGGATAGAAGTTTCTGCTCTTACTATACCAGAAGATGACTTGTCTGTAAAAGCAAGGCGGAATGTAGACGCTTTAAATGCTATCGAGCATGATAAATGGTACTGCTCTGCTTATGTAGGCTCTATAGCATATCAAATAGAAGAAGAGTATAAAGACGCGAGTGCTAAAGCGCTTATGAAAACAAGCGAGGGCGAAAGCCAAATAGTAAAAAAGATACAATCTTTAATGGGCATAGTCAGTATTTTAGCTCTCATAGCCGCATCTATCGGTATAGCATCTTTGATGGCTTCGGAAATTCACAGAAGAAAAAAAGAGATAGGACTTTTAAAAGCTCTTGGAGCGGATAATGTGTCTATTTATATGTTGTTTTTATTTGAATCTCTTATAGTGGCCTTTTTTGCAGGAGTTGCGGGGGCGCTTTTTGGATATGCGATATCTATATTGATGGCATTTTTAATATTTTCTCACAGTATAGTGATAAGCTGGATTATTATGCCTATAACTATACTTTTTGCTCTTTTGATAGCTGTCATAGGTTCGCTGATGCCTATAAAAAATGTGATAAATTTACTGCCAGCAGAGGTGCTTTATGGAAGAAAATAAAAAAGGTATCGGCTTTTTCCTAAAAGTAATATTTAAAAGTCTCTCTTTTGGTTCTGTTAGGGTTTCTATAATATTTGTATCGGTAGCTTTAGGTTCGGCGATAACCGCCGCATTTACAAATATATATTTTGATATAGAATTTAAAATGAATAAAGAGTTGAAAGCTTATGGCGCTAACTTCATTATGACAAGCAAAAATGGCTCTCATATGTTGTTTGAAGATTATGCAAATGCAATTTCCAAAATAGACAAAGACTCGCTTCTTGGCATTTCGCCTTATCTTTATGGCATAGCGCGTTTGAGTCTTGGAAACAGCGTAATAGCCGGTGTCGATTTTGCGCAGATGAAAAAAGCAAAACCGTTTTTAGAGGTAAGAGACGGCTCTTATATAAATGTGGATTTTGATGAGAGAAATGCGCTTGCAGGCATAGATTTGGCCAAAAAAATGGAGCTTAAAGTTGGTTCTGATGTCGATATTATCAATAGCGAAGATAGTAAAAACAGCGTAAAGGTGAAGATAAAAGGGATAATCTCCACAGGTGAAGCCGAAGATAATATCTTATTTGTCTCTTTGCCGCTTGCTCAAAAGATATTAAATAAAGATGGCTATATAAATTTCGCCGAAGCTGTCGTGCTTGGTGATTTCAACAAATTAACATCTCTTAGCGAGAAAGTAAGCGATGATAAGCTGAATGCAAAACCTTTGGCTAGAATTTCACGCTCTGAAGGATTGATACTTGATAAGATAAAACTGCTTATGGCTCTTGTAGCTTTTACGGTTTTGGTTATAACATCAATGTGCGTAAATACCACCCTTAGTTCTATTATCTTTTCAAGAGTAAAAGAGATAGCGCTTTTAAGGGCGTTGGGGGCATCAAAAAAGAGTATAGCAATGCTTTTTGGAGTAGAAACTTTTATGATAACTTTCACAGCTTCGCTGATAGGAGTATTAGGCGGATTTTTGCTCTCTCAAGCACTTGGTATTGCGATATTTGGCTCGGGGATTGATTTTAGATTTTTATCTGTTCCTGTGGCTGTTTTTATATCGCTCTTTTCTGCTGCATGCGCATCTTACTATCCTATCAAAAAATCACTCAACATAAAAGTAGCCGATATATTAAGAGGAGAATAAATGTCAATAGTTGTAGAATTAAAAGATATAGAAAAATGTTTTGGCGAAGTAACAGCGCTTGAGGGGATAAATATTACCGTAAAAAGCGGCGAATGGGTAAGCATAATGGGACCGTCAGGTTCAGGTAAAACAACGCTTCTTAATATACTCTCTTTGATGGATACGCCGACAAATGGTACATATCTTTTAGAAGGTGTTGATGTAAGTAAGTTTAATGAAGCGCAGCAGTTGGTTTTTCGCCGTGAGAAGATAGGGCTTGTTTTTCAGCAATTTCATCTCATACCTTATCTTAATGCCCTCGAAAATGTTATGCTTTCACAATACTATCACAGCAGTACGGATGAGGATGATGCAAAAGAGGCATTAAGAAAAGTAGGGCTTTCGCACCGTTTAACTCATCGTCCATCAGAACTTTCCGGCGGAGAACAGCAGAGGCTTTGTATAGCAAGAGCTCTTATAAATAATCCTGATATTTTGTTGGCAGATGAACCCACAGGAAATTTAGATGAAGAGAATGAGAGAGTTATTTTTGAGCTGCTTGGAAAGTTAAGAGATGAAGGAAAAACTGTTATTGTCATAACTCACAATCCTGAATTGGGAGAACTTGGAGACAGGATAATACACCTTCATCACGGAAAAATAGAATACAATAAAAAATAAAGGATATTCATGATAAAAAAGATTATTTTTATAATTTCTTTTGCGCTTTTACCGGTATTTATTCAAGCAAATGAAGGCGTAAAAAATGGTGAAAAAGCGCCGGAGATTTCAGCTAAGGATATAAGCGGCAAAAGTATAAAACTCGATGAGTTCAAAGGTAAAGCCATTGTTATTAGATTTTGGGAGAAGGGATGTCATCACTGCATGATGGAGATGCCAAAACTTCAAGAACTTCAAGACGAATATAAAGACAGCTTGGCAGTTATCGGTATAAATTCATATAATTCCATAGAGGATATAAAACAGTTTCAAAATGAGTATAAGATAGATTTCGCACTCTTAAAAGATGACCTTGATATCAGCAAAAAAAGATATGGTGTTGTCGTAGTGCCGACAATGTTTATCATAAACAAAGACGGAGTGGTAAAATACAAAATCTTTGGCATGTCTTCATGGGAAAAGAGTAAAGAGAAAATTTTGGAAGTTTTGTGAAAAAGATACTCTTTTTTGCTGTTTTAGCCATTGTTTTGAGTGGTTGTTTAAAAAATATAGGCGAAAAAAATCATATAGCCATAAATAGTCAAACTCCCATCAAAACTATATTTTCAGCTTCAAATAAAACACTTGCTTTAGAGGATAATAGACCTTTTATGCTGTTTTTCTTTTCAAGCGATTGCGGCGCTTGCAAGGAGGCTATAGCATACATGAATTTTTTTGATGAAAAATACGCCGATAATTTCAAAATCATCGGTGTTATGGGTGGAAGTTTAGGGCTTGATAATGACATAAAATTGCTTAAAAATTATGATGTAAGATTTAAAGTCATATCCGATGCCAAATCTGTGGATTATCTCTCTAATGCGGTTGGCGGCATTTACGGCGTACCTGTTTTTTACATATATGATAAAGACGGCAAACTTACCAACAAATATCTCGGACTCACCCCTCAAAATAAA
>JAIRKW010000034.1 GCA_031259875.1 Campylobacteraceae bacterium | reverse complement strand
AAAACCATTGCTCCGGCGCTTCTCTTACCACGCGCTCTATGGTATCATTGTAGTGTTGTGTAAGAGATACTATCTTTTCATCTTTGCTCTGTTTATCTTCGGCTTTGTAAGAAAGCGCTCTTTCAAGTATAATAGTATATCTTCCATTTCGTTCTCTTTTGGCAAACATAGGGATGATTAGCGGGTCATATTTTAGCTTCATATTTGCAACAGAGGTTGTGCTGTAACACTCTATGCCAAAAAACGTAGTTAAAATACCGTTTGCTTTTCCTGTTTTCTGGTCTATCAAAATCCCTACATTGCCTCCTGATTTGAGCTCTTTGACCATTTTGCTCATAGCCTCTTTTTTGTATATGTTTTTACTGCCGTAACGCTCGCGAAAAGGTTTTGTAAGACTATTTTCTATATATTTGTTATCGCCTTTGCGTCCTATAACAATAAGCGGATATCCGCAGAGCGCAACAAAGTGTGATAAAATCTCCCAATTTCCAAAATGAGCTGTTATAAATATGATACCGTTTTTATTGTTGTTTGCAATTTTATACAGATTTGCCGACGCTTCTTCTGCATTAATGATAAAATCTTCTAAGCGTTTTTTGTTTGTAAAGAGTAAAAATATTTCTGCGGCAGTTTTAGCTGTACTTTTGAAGCACTCTTTTGCCAATGAATATATCTCTTTTTTGTTTTTTTGAGGATATGCTGATGTTAGATTTGAGATAGTTAAAATACGCCTTTTTTTAAGCAGCCAAAATAGTAAAGAGGCAAAAAAGTTAAACATGCCGTATACAAAGGATATAGGTAGAATTTTAGATAATTTTAGTAAAAACAGAACGATTAAATACTCTATTCTTTGCATTTTTAAAAGCCTTTAGCTGAAGATATGGGGTATAATTGTACAAGAAAAAACCAAAAGGATAATTTAATGATTTGTGTGTTTGATTGCGAGACTATTCCTGATTTTGAATTGATACGAAATATTTTTGGTTTCAGCGGAAGCGATACGGATGTGGCGTCTTTTGCTATGAAGGAGCAAAAAGAGAAGAGTGGAAGCGATTTTTTGCCGGTAGCATTTCATCAAGTAACAGCTATTTCAGCAGTTGTTGCTGATGATTTTGGAATGTTTATAAGGGTTAACAGTATAGAGGGTAAAAATGAAAGAGAGTTGATTAACTCGTTTTTATCATTTATAGATAGAAAAAATCCAAAACTTATAAGTTTTAATGGACGTTCTTTTGATATTCCCATGCTTTTAACGCGTGCTATGCGTTACAATTTATCATGTCCTGCTTACTTTGATACGGACAATAAAGAGCTTGGCAAAAGCAAATGGGATAGTTACAGATATCGCTACAGCGATAGATTTCATGTGGATTTATTAGACCATATAAGCGATTTTGGGGCAGTGAGAGGAATGAAACTTGATCATCTTTGTACCATGGCGGGACTTCCTGGAAAATATGATGTAAGCGGTGACCAAGTGATGGATTTATATCTTAAAGGGGAGATTGAAAAGATAAAGGAGTATTGCGAAAGCGATACTTTAAATACATATTGGCTCTATTTGAAATATGAACTTTTAAGAGGCAATATAACCATAGAGGATTATAAACGCTCCATTTTTGTTATGAGTGAGAAGATGCCACCACATAGAGGGTATAAAAAAGTTTTTACAGATGCTGTCAGTAAAGAACTTGAAAACTATATAATTTAAAATAATATAGTTTATATTTTATATAATGCGAGACATTTCTCAAAAAAAGGATGTTTACATAAAAAATTGATACTTTTGGTTGTCTCTTTGTTTGCAAAGATAGATATGAGCAGTGTAAATGTCAAAATTCTTATTGCAATCAAAGGACTTGATGAGAAAAAGCCGAAGCTATCGTGGAAATACCGCGAGAAAAACGGCAAATTTGAGAACGTTGATATTTTTTGAAAGCCAAAAGTATTGGCAAAAAGCTTTTAGAGACGATTAATTGGAAAATAAAGGCTGCATGGAGAAAATTGGCTTTATTAATTTGTTTTTTTAGTTATTATTAGTTACAATACCCCCTTTAATTAATATTTACTCAAGGGATAAGTGATATGAAATTTTTTATAGAATCCGCCGAAACAACAAAAAAAGTATACATTTTTGCTCTCATCGCTTTTGCTTTCCTTTTTTCTATAAGTATAAGGCTCACTTGGGCTTACTGGGCTACTAATATAATAGACGGTAGCACCTTTAAATGGAATAATGAATTTATGGTTACCACTAACGACTCTTACTATTGGGCAGAGGGAGCAAGAGACTTAATCTTATGTGATAAAACAGATGCAAGCAAGGGAGAGTATTATCAAAAGAATTGTCATCAAGAATTTGATCTATCTCCCGTAGATGAATCGTTACCGCAATTAACATATCTTCTTTATAAAATACTTCCGTTTTCTCTTGAGACGATAATATTTTATCTGCCGGTATTTGGAGCCTCTTTGATTGTCATACCGATAATTCTTATAGGACGCGGATTTAATTTAACATTAACAGGGTTTATCGCGGCATTAATTGCAGGCATAGGAATAAGCTATTATTCACGCAGTGTGGTTGGTTATTATGATACGGATATGTTAAATATCTTATTTCCGATGCTTCTTGTTTGGTCAATCTCTTTAGCGTTAAAAACAAAAGAAAAAAAATATCTGCTTTTAAGCGGTCTTGAGATAGTAATTTACAGATGGTGGTATCCACAAAGCTACTCACTGGAGTTTGCGTTTTTTGGTCTCGTCGCAATTTATACAATATACATGTTGGTAGTAGAAAGCAATTCTACTCAAAACAGGAAACTAAAGATATCGGAAATCATCTTTTTAAAGCAAAACGTGTCAAATTACCATCTTTTGTCTATTATGTTAATAGGTATGATGGGCGCGCCTTTTATCGTAAGATTTATAGGTGTAATAGTATTATATTTGATAGCTTTTAAAAAAGAGTTCGAAAAATTTGCCCCGTACATACTTGCAGCTTCTGTTGTTGCTTTTTTTATAACAGGCGGCATAAATCCGATACTAAATCAATTAAACAGTTATATTTTTCAAAGAGAGGGTACTATAGCTGATGG